>DASXXL010000433.1:0-8308 GCA_036503085.1 Pyrinomonadaceae bacterium
GAAGACATCATCGGTTACGTGACGCGCGGCAAAGGCGTCGCGGTACACACGACGCGTTGCAAGAACGTGACGCAGTTGATGGTGAATCGCGAGCGCATCGTCGAGGTCGAATGGGCGGGCCGGCCAGAGAAGACGGCATACGCGGTGAAGTTGTTGGCGATCACGGAAAACCGCACCGGCATGATCGCCGGCATTACGGGCGCGATTTCCGACATGAAGACCGGCATTCGCGACGCGCGCGCTTCGGTCGCGAACGACGAACGCGGCCACATCGAAGTCACCGTAGAAGTCTTCGACGTCAAGCACCTCGATCGAGTGATCGGATCGATCAAAGGCGTTCCCGGTGTACTCGACGTCGAACGCCTCCAGGGCGTCGCGTAAGATCTGCGTTTATCTGTGGTTTTGCCCTCGCAATGGCGTGTCTGCTAGAATCCCGCCTTTGTTTACCGTGAGAGAACGCATCCAGACAGACAAAGCACCGGCAGCAATCGGTCCCTATTCACAGGCGATCCGCGCGGGCGGGTTTGTGTTTGTCTCCGGCCAGATCCCGATCGATCCGGCTACCGGCGAATTCGTCAAAGGCGGCGTCGGCGAACAAACCGAACGCGTTTTGCAGAATCTAAAGGCAGTGCTCGAAGCGGCCGGCAGCAGTCTCGACCAGATCGTCAAGACTACGGTTTTTCTGGCGGACATGAAAGAGTTTGCGCAGATGAACGAAGTCTACGCGAAGTTCTTTTCGGGAGCGCCGCCGGCGCGGGCGACAGTCGCAGCGGCTGGATTGCCGCGTGATGCGCGAGTTGAGATCGAAGCGGTAGCGCTGGTTTCAGAATGAAAACAACCGGCGTGCAAACGCAGCGCCGGTTGGAGGTTGACAAGTAAATGGTTCGGATTCGCTAAGCGGCTTTGGCGACTTTGCCGGCCTTGATGCAGGTGGTACAGACCTTCATGCGACAGGCGCCGCCTTCCGGTTTTTGCACGCGAATCGATTGCAGATTCGGATCGAAGCGTCGCTTCGTGCGATTGTTAGCGTGGGACACGTTATTACCAGTTTGAGGTCCCTTGCCGCAGATTTCGCAACGTTTGGCCATAAGTTAGTTCAACCTCCTAATCAGAAAACCGAGATTTATAGCAAACGGATTTCAAGATCGTCAAGCAGACGGCTCGAGAGAGAATTGCAAAGGAGCAGAGTGAAAGTGCGCAAAATCGGAAAACTCTTCGCGGTGACATGTCTGGTTGTTTCAGGCCTTGTGATGGCTGGTTGCTCGTCGGCCGGCACTGAAACCAACGAAAACATGGTGGCCGCTACCGTTAACGGCCGCAACATCATGTTGCAGGAGGTGGAGCGCGGCGTAAACCAGCAGGCCGGCGGAAATCCCGCGTCCCTGTCTCAGCTTCAGTTGGCCCAGGCGCGGCTCACTGTGCTCGACGATCTCATCAAACGCGAAGTGATGTTCCAACGGGCCGAACGCGAGAAGGTGCTGCCGACAGAGGCGCAGATCGACGGCGCCATCGCTCAGCAAAAAGAGCAAAGCGGCATGACGCAGGACGAGTTCGAACGACAACTGAAGGCGCAGAACATGTCCGTCGAAACGCTCCGTGAAGAAGCTCGCAAGAACCTCGCGATCAGCAATCTCCAGGACAAGTACAATGGCAAGATCAATATCAGCGATCGCGAAGTCGAAGAGTTCTACAACAACAACAAACAACAGTTTGTGAACCGGCGTGGTGTCGCCCTCTCGATGATCATGGTCGATCCCGCGGACAACAGCGCGTCTGGAATCGGCCTCGATGACGCGAAGAATGAGGCCGACGCGAAGTTGAAGATCGACAACATCTATCAGCAGTTGCAAGGCAAGGCTGACTTCGCCACCGTCGCGCGCGCCAAGAGTGAAGATTACGCCTCGCTGCGCGCCGGCGGCGACATTGGTTTTGCGACTGAAGACGAGCTCAAGGAAAACGGTTTTCCGCCGGATCTGATTTCCAATCTCCTCGGCTCGATGCAGGTTGGCGACTACACTAAGCCGGTGCAATTCCGCGGCAAGTGGTACATCTTCAAACTCGCCGACAGGCGTTTGCAAACTGAAAACCTGACGCTCGACAGCCCCGGCATTCGCCAGCAGATTGCGCAGGGTCTCACGAACCAGCGTAAGCAGATACTCAACACGGCGTTGCTGGAAGTGGCGATGAACGAAGCGCGCATCGTCAATAACCTCGCTTCCAACATGCTCAACAATCCCGGCAACCTTGGCCTGCGTCCGGCTGGTGAAAGCGCACCGGCAGCAACGCAACAACCAAGTCAGCAGCCGGCTGCTTCGAGTCCTGCTTCTTCAACTCCGGCCGCCACGAGTTCCGCTGTTCCCGTGCGGCCCGCGAATGGGAACGCAAACTCGAACGCGAATAAATAAATCCGTGCAGTTAGTGGATGCTGTTTCGTCTTTCAGAAGTTTATAAATCCTACGGTGTTCAGGACGTGTTACGCGGCACGTCCTTACAGGTTAATCCCGGAGAACACGTCGGACTGGTAGGGCGAAACGGCGCCGGCAAGAGCACAATCTTCCGTCTCGTCCGTGGTGATGAGACGGCGGATCGCGGCGATGTCGTGCGCGCGCGTGGCCTTCGCCTCGGCCTGCTGGACCAGCACGTTCACTTCAAACCCGGCTCGACGGTCCATGAGTCAGCGCTCGCCGCATTTGGTCGTCTACAACAGATCGAACACGAGATGCACGAGCTCGAGCACCGCATGGCCGACGCGGGTGACGACCTCGACAAGATCCTCGAACGCTACAGCGATCTGCAACACGAGTTTGAACTTGAAGGCGGCTTTGAGTACACGGCGCGCGCCGAAGCGATCCTGCAAGGTCTCGGTTTCGATCGCGAAATGTGGACGCTCGAAACGGAAAAGCTTTCCGGCGGTCAACAGAATCGACTCGGTCTCGCCTGTTTACTGCTCGCCGCGCCCGACATTTTACTGCTCGACGAGCCCACCAACCATCTCGACGTAAACGCGGTCGAGTGGCTCGAAGAGTTTCTGCAGGGTTACGAATCCGCTTACGTCATCATCAGTCACGATCGTTATTTTCTCGATCGTTGTTGCCGCCGCATCATCGAGCTCGAAAACGGCCGCGCCGCCAGTTACACCGGCAACTACTCCAGCTATCTCGTCGAACGCGAAGAGCGCCGCGAGGCGCAACAGCGTGCTTACGACAATCAACAGCAGTTGATCGCGAAGACGCAGGAATTCATTCGCCGCAACATCGCGGGACAAAAAACGAAGCAGGCGAAGTCGCGGCGCAAGATGCTCGAGAAGCTCGAGCGCATCGACGCGGTGCGGCCGGACCAGTCGTCAGGCGATTTTCGTTTGCAGGCGATCGAGCGGACGGGTAATCACGTGTTGACCGTGACCGATGCGTCGGTCGGTTATCCCGAGAAACTGTTGGCGCGCGACATCTCTTTCATCCTGCGTCGTGGTGAGTGTCTCGGCATCATTGGTCCAAACGGCTCAGGCAAGACGACGTTCTTGAAAACGATCCTGCATAAGCTGCCGCCGCTTGCGGGTGAAGTGCGTTGGGGCACGAAAGTGCAGATTGGTTACTACGCGCAACAGCTCGACGATCTCGACGATCGCAACGAGATCATCATGGAGTTGCGCCGCGTTGCGCCGCCGGGCGCCACAGCCGGTGAGCTGCGTTCGTTCCTGGCGAAGTTTCTGTTTATGGGCGACGACGTTTACAAGCACGTGCGCGATCTTTCCGGCGGCGAGAAGGGCCGGCTCGCTCTCGCAAAGTTGATCTACTCGCGCGTGAATGTGCTCGTGCTCGACGAGCCCACTAACCATCTCGACATACCTTCACGCGAGGCGTTGGAAGAAGCGTTGAGCGCCTACGAAGGGACGATCATCACGATCAGTCACGATCGTTATTTTCTCGATCGTGTGGCGACGCAGATTCTGGCGTTGGATGGTCTCGGCGGCGCGGAGCATTACGACGGCGACTACACCGAGTACCACGAGTGGAAACTCGGTCGCCGTAATGAATCCGTGTCATCCGTGTCATCCGTGGCTAAAGAGACCGAACCCGAGAACCTCGTCAGCCTCGCTGCGCCTCCTGTCGAAGAAGCTCCGCCGGTCAAGACAAAGCCAAAATCTCCTGCAAAGCCGGGCGTCAAAGTGGTTAAGAAGAAGAAACCCGAAACGCGGACCGCAGAGCAGGTTGAGCACGAGATCGCAGCCACCGAATCGCACCTGAACGACATCTCGCAACAGATGGGCACTCCCGAAGTCGCACGCGACGCCGATCGCCTGATCGCGCTTAGCGACGACTACCAACAAACCGAGTCATTACTGAAAACACTTTACGAAGAGTGGGACCGCATCAGCCAGGAACCCGCCCGCGTCTCGAAGTAGATGCTCGTCGAGCCTATGTGCTTTCTCGCGCAACTGCTCGCTGGCGAACACACGATTGTCGTCCGCTCTCCTAAAAAGCTAAACAAAATCAAAAGCACGGGGTGGAACGTAGGTTGCTGCCGAGCTCGCGTACACCTGTGAACGCACGCAGTGCGTCAAGCCTCTTTGTCTCCCACATACCCGGTATTCTTGTGGCGACTGAAAAAGGTCAGCCTCCAAACCTTCGTGATTAGGTGTGCGTGAATAACTCTATTTCGAAAGGATCCCCCAATGTCGAGATTTCTCTTGTCTTCGCTGTTGATGCTGACGCTTTTCGTCTCCGCACTTCCCGCTGCATTCGCTCAGGACCCCACGACCTTGTCCAACGCTGACGTCTTAACGATGGTCCGGGCGAAGCTCCCAGCGGCGCTGATCGTGCAAAAAATAACAATTCCTCCTGTGCATTCGACACTTTCCCGTCTGTGTTGGCGGAGCTCAAGTTCAAGGGAGTTCCTGACGAAGTGTTGATGGCAATGGTTCAAGCTCCACACGGTGGCCGTGGTGCAACACCGAAACCGCAGTCCCGAGCGGAAGTACCGCGTGAAGTTCCCACTGAGCTGACGCAATTAACTATTCCCGACGGAACTCCGCTCGAAGTCGAATGCGCCTATACAGTGTCGTCGGCAGACGTCGAAGAGGGAAGCGCAGTAAGTTTTAACGTGGTACATCCTGTTATTGTTAATGGCGTAACACTCATCGCGAGAGGCGCACGTGCTACTGCTCGAGTGACCAAGGCTAAGAAAGGTGGCAGTTGGGGCCGTGCCGGGCAAATAGCCTGGGCTATGCAGGATGTCATGGCTGTGGATGGCTCGAGAATCCCGCTCGAATTCAGCAAAAGTACGAAAGGTGACAGCAAAGGTGGTACGGTTGCTACTGGCGTGATTGTTACGGGCGTACTCTTCTGGCCGGCCGCGCCGTTCTGGGGATTCAAAAAAGGTAAAGATGCGAAGGTCCCTGCGGGACAACGGTTCGAAGTTGTGGTCCATGGCGCCGCGGTGGTCCAGGCGCGAGTCGCCATGGCATCGACAAGCGGGAATCAGTAGTCGAGTAAGTGAAACGAATACGATGCGTTCACTCTTCTCACGGCCCAAGCCCATCATCGGGGTCATTCATGTTGGCGCCTTGCCGGGGACGCCGCGGGGGATGCAGGGCGTCCAGGAGTTGGTGGGTTCGGCGAGGAGTGAGGCGAGGATTTATAAGGAGGCGGGCGTCGATGGCGTGATCATCGAGAACATGCACGACGTCCCGTATCTGCGCGGTGAGGTGGGGCCGGAGATCGTTGCGGCGATGACGGCGATCGGGATGGAAGTTAAGAGTGTGTGTGATCTGCCCGTTGGGATTCAGATACTCGCCGGCGCGAACGTCGAGGCGATGGCGGTGGCCCATGCTGCCGGACTCGAGTTCATTCGCGCCGAGGGTTATGCCTATGCACACGTCGCCGATGAGGGGTTGATTCAGTCATCCGCGGCGAAACTACTACGCTATCGCAAGACGATCGGCGCCGACCAGGTGCAAGTCTGGGCCGACGTCAAGAAGAAACACGCAGCGCATGCGATAACGGCGGACGTCAGTCTCGGCGAGACCGCTGAAACTGTCGAGTTTATGGGCGCTGACAGCGTGATCGTCACGGGCAGCGCGACGGGCAAACCGCCGAGTGTCGCCGACGTGAGGGAAGCGAAGTCCCACTGCCGTCTGCCCGTGTTTCTCGGTTCGGGCATTACTGAAAGCAACATCGTCGACTTCTACAATGAAGCGGATGGGTTTATCATCGGCTCCGCTTTCAAGCTCGATGGCTTATGGTCGAACACGATCGATCCCACTCGTGTTGCGAGCTTGCTGAAAGCAGTCCCCCATCTGAAATAGTTCGAAAAAATTTCCCCCCAAATTGTCGACCAGTCTGTCGATCTACGGCCACGTCGTTCGACGTACTCTTGAGAAGCGCAATTTTCCAAAAACTTACGAAAGGTACACTCATGAACAGCAAGCCAACGAACGAACAAGCACAACTACATCTTCAGGTTTACGACCTGCGCCGCGAACCCCGGCTGCGGCAAGCCCGCGATTGGTTCCAGGCAAACTATCACGCGGAAACCGTCGAGGAGGCGATGAAACTCGCATCTCCCGGCACGGAACACGGCACCTTCTTCGGCATGGTCATCGGTTACTGGGAACAAGCCTGCTCGCTCTTGAATTACGGATTGCTTCACGACGACCTGTTCTTCGAAACGAGCGGCGAGTTCTTCGGCGTCTACGAACAGGTCAAGACCGTGCTGCCGCAATTTCGCGAACAGTTCGGCAATCCGACTCTGCTCACGAACCTCGAGCAAGCCGCAAAACGTTACGAAGAATGGTCGGAGAAACGCGCGCCCGGTCACATCGCGAAAATGCGTGAGTGGATGCAAAAGGAACGCGAGCAGAAGAAAGCCGCCGCGAGCGCATAGAAACTGTTACGTCATCGCCCAGCCTTTTCGTTAAGCGAACTTCCGCAACTCCGAAAGAGATGAAGTGTAGGCATAATGCGGTTCGTCAAAATGAAAAGGTTGGGCCACTTAGACCATGAGGACGACCCGCTTATAAGCTAAACCGGATCTGGCGTTGGCGGTGAAGCATCAGCCACCGTCGATGGCTCTGAAGATGGCCAACTGCTGTGCGTCGCTGGTCGATGACACTGCTGCCGCAGCCGCGGCGGCCGCGAAGGCAAAAGGCGCCAAGCCGACCCCGTAACCTCTCCAACCTTTAGCAAGATTGAACAAGAAAAAGTGGCGTGTTTACGTTACATCGTAGCTTCGTCTGCGCAGCGCCGGGAAGCGACGCTTCGAACCAAAGCGCTGTATCAACTCGAACCGGGGTCGCTCTGTGTTTCTGATCACTCGCCTGCTGAGATTTTCCGTCAGACACCCGCGACTCGTAGTCACGCTCGCCGGTGCTATCACTGTTTGCGCCCTCATCTTCATTCCGCAAATTCAACTGCGGCTTGACGGCCGCTCGTTAATTCCTTCAAACCTGCCGCAGTTTGCCGAAGGCGATCGCGCCGCGTCGCGTTTCGAGTTGCGCGACCTCGTGTTGATAGGCGTCGGCAATGAAGAGTCAGGCGTGTACACACCCGAGACGCTGCAACGCATCGCGCGTTTGAGTGACGGCCTTTCTCGGATCAATGGGATCGTCGCTGGTTCCGTCGTCAGTATCTCCACTGTGCCGCGTATCGCGCTTGTCGATGGCAAGGTCGACACCGGTCCGCTGTTCCGGCCGGACGATCGATTAAACACTGAAGACATTCAAGGTCTGCGCCGCGAGGTGGTCAGGCGCGGATACAACACTGGTCTGCTGATCTCGGCCGACGGGAAAGGCGCGGCCATTCTTGCGAAGGTGGAACCGGCAGCGGATCGATATCGCCTGCTTGAAGACACGCGAGCGCTGATCGCGAGTGAGTCGTCAGGTAAAGACACGATCTATCTGAGCGGCTCGGCGTTGGCCCAAGCCGTCCTGGGCGAAGCGACAGCGCGCGATCTAGCCCGCTTGATACCTGCCGTCATCGCGGTCTTGGGTGTGATGTTGTTCCTCTCGTTTCGCCATCTCGCGCCGGCGTTTTTGTCGTTGACGGAGATCGGCGTGAGTCTCATTTGGATGGCGGGCCTGATGGGACTGACCGGCCAGCCGGTATTCGTCACTACTCTCGTGCTGCCCGTGATTCTCATCGCGGTCGGTGTGTCTGACGACGTTTACGCGCTCGGCCATTACTTCAATGAGTCGGAGCACGCACCGGATGCTAAGGTCGAGGAGAGGATTGTCGCGGCGTTCAGCAGCGCCGCGCGTCCGGTCGGCATGACTGCAATCTCGACCGTCGTCGGTTTGCTTTCGATGGCGGTC
>DASXXL010000434.1:0-5069 GCA_036503085.1 Pyrinomonadaceae bacterium
CGAAGCGTCTTCGGTGCCACAGTCAAAGTAGAAGAACGGCAGTGACGAAACACGCGCGGCGGGCATGTTCTGGATAAGTTCAAACACGTCATTCGCTTTGCGCGTCTCGCTGCCCAAAGGGCCAAACAAGCCGTTCAACTCTTTCCAGCCGTTGGGCGAAACGTCTTTGTCAGTAAAGCGCGTCACGCCAAACGCGCCACTCAGCGACGCGGCGAACACAAACGTTCCTGGGTACTTCAGACCAAACTTGATGGCGCCGTAACCACCCATCGAGAGTCCCGCGATCGCGCGGCCGTAACGAGCCTCAATCGTGCGGTAGCGTTGTTCGACGTCGGGCAAGAGTTCCTTGAGAATGTAGCTCTCGTATTTGTCGGTCGGAACGGTGGAGCTGTCTGTGTACCAGCCGTCGTTGCCCTCCGGCATGACGATGATCAGCGGATAAGCTGACGCGTAGTCGGCGAGGTTCGTTCTGTTCAGCCAGTCAGAATAGTGGCCCGTGCGTCCGTGCAGCAGATAAAGAACGGGATAACGCGTAGTGCGCGATGCATCGTAGTCTGCCGGAAGAATTACGTTGTAAGGCAGCGTGGCGTTGACGAGTTTGCTTTGAAATTTAACTGTCTCGACGCGTGCGTTGCCGATCTGTGTCAAACAAAACGTGAGCAGAGCGGCGCTGAGAAACTTTATAGTTTTTCTCATAGCATCGGGATCTTGATGTGCTTCTCGCGAGCGGTCGTTTCAGCTTCTTCGTAACCGGCGTCGACGTGCCGCGCCACACCGAGTCCGGGATCGTTTGTCAGCACGCGATTCAAACGCTTCGCGGCTTCGTCCGTGCCGTCAGCCACAGACACTTGCCCGGCGTGCAGTGAATAACCGATGCCGACGCCGCCACCGTGATGAAACGACACCCAACTCGCGCCGCTCGCCGTGTTCAGCAGCGCGTTGAGGATGGGCCAATCAGCGACCTCATCCGAACCGTCTTTCATCGCTTCGGTCTCGCGAAAGGGCGACGCCACCGAACCCGTGTCGAGATGATCGCGGCCGATCGCGATCGGCGCTTTCAGATCGCCGCGCTTGACGAGATCGTTGATCGCTTCGCCCATCTCGGCGCGTTCGCCGTAACCGAGCCAGCAGATGCGCGCGGGCAGGCCCTGGAAGTGCACGCGATCGCGCGCGAGCCGCAGCCAGCGATTCAGTGTGCGATCGTCGGGAAACATCTCGAGCGCGAGATCGTCGGTCTTGCGGATGTCCTCCGCGTCGCCAGACAACGCAACCCAGCGAAACGGTCCCTTGCCTTCACAAAACAGCGGGCGGATGTACTCGGGCACAAAGCCCGGAATCTGGAACGCATCTTTGCAGCCGGCATCGAACGCTTGCTTGCGAATGTTGTTGCCGTAGTCAAACGCGATCGCGCCCGCGCGCTGCAACGCGAGCATCGCTTCGACGTGTTGGGCCATCGACGCCTTGGATCGCTCAACATACGCGGCGGGATCTTTCTCGCGCAGGCTTGCCGCGTCTTCGAGTGAAAGTCCGGCGGGCACGTAGCCGTTCAACGGATCGTGCGCGCTGGTTTGATCGGTAACCGCATCGACCTTCACACCGCGCCGGACGAGTTCCGGCAATATTTCCGCGCAGTTGCCGACGAGACCGACGGAAATTGCACGCTTCTGTTCGCGTGCGTCTTCGCAGATGTGCAACGCTTCGTCCAACGTGAGCGCGAGTCGATCGCAATAACCGGTGTTGACGCGACGCTCGATGCGCGCGGGATCCACGTCGATGCCGAGAAAGACCGCATTGTTGAGCGTCGCCGCGAGCGGTTGAGCGCCGCCCATGCCGCCCATGCCGCCGGACACGAGGAACTTGCCCGAAAGATCGCCGCCGAAGTGTTTGTCGGCCATCGCGGCGAACGTTTCAAACGTGCCCTGGACGATGCCTTGTGTGCCGATGTAGATCCAACTGCCCGCAGTCATCTGGCCGTACATCATCAGGCCGCGGCGTTCGAGCTTGTGAAAGTGTTCCCAGTTGGCCCATGCGCCGACGAGGTTGGAATTCGCGATGAGCACACGTGGCGCGTATTCGTGCGTGCGAAAGACGGCGACGGGTTTACCGGATTGGACCAGCAACGTCTCGTCGTTCTCGAGCGCACGCAACTCACGGACTATCGCGTCGAACGATTGCCAGTTGCGTGCAGCCTTTCCGGCGCCGCCGTAAACGATCAACTGATCCGGCTTCTCGGCCACGTCCGGATCGAGATTGTTCATCAGGCAACGCAGCGCTGCTTCCTGATGCCAACCTTTGCAAGTTAACTCCGCGCCACGCGGCGCATGCACAACTCTGTTCATAGAAGTGAATCAAACTCACCGTTCACGATCGCGGCCCTGACATTTTCAATGTCGCCAGCCATCGATCGATCCTCGATCAACGGCTGAACCAGACTGCGCACGATGCGATGCGCTTCTTTCACGCCGCGACCCGGCGCGAGCGGCGCGCGATAATCAAGCGCCTGCGCCGCCGTGAGTAACTCGATCGCCGTCGCCATCTCGGCCAGTTTCACGATCGAGCGCAACTTCGTCGCGGCAGTCATGCCCATCGAGACGTGATCTTCTTTGCCGCCGTCAGTCGGCACATTGTCGATGCTCGCCGGATGCGCGAGCACTCGCGCTTCATTCAGCAGCGCCGCAGCCGAAACTTGCAGCATCATAAAACCCGATGAGATGCCGGGATGCGCGGTCAAAAACGGCGGCAGACCTTCGTTTGCATCGGGATTAACCAAGCGATCGATGCGCCGTTCGGTGATACTCATCAAATCTGTCAAAGCAATCGCAGCGTAGTCAAAAACGAGCGCGAGCGGCGCACCGTGAAAGTTGCCGCCCGACAAGACTTCGCCAGTGTCAGAAAACACGAGCGGATTGTCAGTCGCACTACCGCTTTCGATTTCGACAATTGAAGTCGCATGGGCCAATGCCGTGCGCACCGCGCCGTGCACCTGCGGCATGCAACGCAAACTGTATGCGTCCTGCACGCGCGGATCGTTCTCGACGTGCGACTTGCGAATCTCACTGTCCGCCAACAACTCGCGCAGATGCGCCGCGACCGTGATCTGCGCCGCGTGCGGCCGCGCGGTGTGAATGCGTTCGTCAAACGCGACCGGAGTTCCGCGCAACGCTTCGAGCGTCATCGCGCCGGCAACATCGGCGAGGCGCGCGAGTTTCTCCGCACGGTGCAAAGCAATCGCAGCGACCGCGCCCATTGCCTGCGTTCCGTTCAGCAGCGCGAGGCCTTCTTTGACTTCGAGTTGCAACGGCGCGATCTGCGCGCCTTCGAGCGCGACGATACTCGGCAAACGTTCGCCGTTGAAAAACGCTTCGCCTTCGCCGATCGCAGTCAACGCGAGATGGGCCAATGGCGCGAGATCGCCGCTCGCGCCGACCGAACCTTTTTCGGGAATCACCGGCGTCACGCCGCGTTCGAGCATCGCGATCAGCGTTTCGATTACGAGCGGACGCGCGCCGCTGAAACCGGTAGCGAGCACGTTCGCACGCAGCAACAACATCGCGCGCGCTTCGAGCTCGGAAAGCGGGTCGCCCAAACCAACCGCATGACTGCGCACGAGGTTCAATTGCAGCTGCCGCAGGTCCGCCGGGTCGATCGTGACGTCGGAAAGTTTGCCGAAACCCGTGTTGACGCCGTAAACCGTGCGCTTCTGCGCGACGATCTGTTCGACGACGCGCCGCGCTTCCTCGACGCGCACGCGCGCCTCCGCGCCGAGCGTGACCCGCTCCTTGCCGCTGGCTACATCGACGATTTGTTGCAGAGTTAGTGGTTGACCGCTTAATTCGAGCATGCCTGACACGAATCGACTTCGATCCCTCTGGTTGGAACCTACTAAAGACGGATCGCAGTGGTCAACTGGTGCTCTTAGCTGACGCCCACTCGCTTATCCGGTGTTTCAGAAATGTCGATCTTCTTAAACTCGCCGGTCGCCGTCGCAGCGGTGGTTGCGGTGCTGCGCACACGTTGCCGCGCGCGCTTCGCCCGAACCGTCGTGCGCCTGGTCGTCGCGGCCGTCCAGCTCGTCATGCGTTTCAAAGGCCGCAGCGAGAACTCATGCTTGGGCAACACTTCGCCGGTAGCTTCACGCAAACGCAGCGTACCGATCGCAAAAACAAAGATCGCCGCGTTAAAGATCACGCCGACGACGAACACGATCCAACCGGGAACAACACCGACCGTCGCGCGCTCGATGAACGCGTCGAAATCGCGCGCCGGCAGCGGCGACAAGTAAACTTTCAAGTTCCAACTCGCGGCGAGCAGCGCGAAGATCCAGAGATAGTTGCGCCGCAAACGGCGCCCGATCGCTTCCCACTCGGTGATCGTGAAATGCGGCGTTGTGAGATCGGCGGCGAGATGTTCGGCCCACGACTCTTCGGCGGGTTGGTTTTCCGGCGCGAGCAGGTGCGCAAAGTAACCCGTTTCGAGGATGCGGACGCGGCTCGACCAGATTTCGTAGTAGCGATAACGCCGCGCTTCCATCAACAAAAAGATCGCCACGAGAATCGAGTTGATCGGGATGACGAAGTGCGGATTGTTCGGCGAACTGAAAACGAATGAAAGCGTCGCGCCGGCGGTGATCACGGCCCAGTTTGTGGTCGTGTCGAGGCGGTTGCGCCAGGTGTTCGAGCGCTGCACCTCGCCGCGATAGAAGTGGATCATCGCGGTGTTGAACTCGCTCGGCGTCATGCGGCGCATCAACGCGGCCGGCGATTGTACGGGCGAATCAGCGGACAAGTCGGCGACGGTCGAGGATGCCGGCGAAGTTCCGAGTGGAGATCTGAGCCTGCCTCTTTCTGATGCTGATGGACCGCTACTTCTTTGACTTGCTTCGGTGGACATTGGGTCGTGTGGAGCGCACCGCCAGAGCGGGGAGTGCGGAACTCCGGGAAAGCGATAATAACACAGCCTGCTGATTGCCGATTGCCAATTGCCAATTGCCGATTTAGCTGGGACCGCAGGCGTCTCGCCTGCAAGGTTGTGATCAGGGCGCTACCGTGTGTTGCAGGCGAGACGCCTGC
>DASXXL010000435.1:0-3053 GCA_036503085.1 Pyrinomonadaceae bacterium
ATACGATCGCTCGCTGTCCGATCCCGAGTCGCCGCTCGGCGCCACCGTTATATGGAACCTTGGACCAAGGCAGAACGAAGCGGCTTTGTGGCGCGCGGGTTGGTTTGTGCTGATCGACGACCAGCTCTATCTCGAGCCGGCCGATGCCGTGTGTCATCAGACGCGCAACGGCAAACCGCTCGAATCGTTCTGTTCGTTCTTCACCGCTCGATACATGCAATCACTTTTTCCCGACGCCGAGATTCACGCGCCGGTGCAGCGTGAATGGCAACACTGCTGCGTGTTGCGAAAGTAAGCGATGGCTCTGAGGTTTCACTGGATGCTGCCGAAAGGCGGCGAAGTAAAGATCGACGGGCGGCAGACGCCGCTCGAAGCGGCGCGTTATCGCATCGAGTCGATGTCGACGGAGTCGCCGGCGCCGAAGCCCGATCTGGCAGGGTGGACGCACTTCGCGCGACGCGCTGAAGCAGCGGGCATCGAGCAGGTGCTGATCTCGTTTAGTCGTTACGAGCCCGATCCGTTTTTGGTGGCTTGTGCGTTGGGCCAGGCGGTCGAGAAACTGAAGTTCATCATCGCGTATCGATCGGGGTTGATGCAGCCGACGACGTTTGTGCAACAGATGAACACTGCGTCGGCGCTGGTCCAGGGTCGGGTGGCGTTCAACATCGTGGCGGGAAGTTCGTCCGCGGAGCAGCACGGTTACGGCGATTTTCTTTCGCACGATGAGCGTTACGCGCGCGCGGAAGAGTTTCTGGCGGTGTGCAACGCCTTTTGGAGCGGGGATGAAGCCGTGGATTTTAAAGGCCGATTTTATTGTGTCGAGCAAGGAAGGATCGCAACGCCGTTCGTTCCGGAGACACGGGCGAGCGGTCGCACGCGTCCGGAGATCTACGTTTCGGGCCACTCGCCGCGTTCCGAAGAGCTCGCGTATTCGCAGGGGACGTGTTGGTTGCGTGTAGCGGAAGCGCCGGAGAAGCTCGCGCCGATCGTGGCGCGGGCGCGCAAACGCGGTGTTGGTGTGTGTTTGCGGTTGTGTTTGGTTTGTCGTCCCACGCGCGACGAAGCGATCGCGGTCGCCAAGAGTTTGTTGCCCGTCGATCGCGAGGAAAGCACGACGACGTTGAAAGACGATTCGCAGATGTATCGCGAAGGCAAGAGCGTGAAGAGTGACGAGCACTGGCTGACTGAATCGTTGTGGACCGGACTCGTGCCGCACTACGGTCCCGTTTGGACCACCTTGCTCGGTTCGCCGCGCGAGATCGCGGACGCGTTACTTGAATACGACCGCATCGGCGTGACGGAGTTCATCATCTCCGGCTGGCCCGAGCTCGACACCGTCGAAACCTTCGGCCGCGAAGTTTTGCCGCTCGTGCGTGCAGAAGCGCTGTAGGCGCGGCAGAAGGTAGCCAGGGGCAAGTGCGAGCGAAGCGAGCACGCGGCCCCTGGATCACAACAAAGAAACGTGCCAGCCCGGAACGGGCGGCAGAGAAGTAGTGACCTTAAATGAAACTGAGATTTCACTGGATGATGCCGAAGGGTGGCGAGGTCGGGATGAGGACCGCGCAGGAGACCTCGCGCGTCGCCACGACCAAAGCGAGCTCGCCCGCGGCGCTGCCCGACATGGAAGGCTGGACGCGGTTTGCGCGTTGCGCCGAAGACGCCGGCATCGAATCCGTGTTGCTCTCGTTCAGCCGCTACGAACCCGACACGATCCTGATCGCCTGTGCGATGGGCCAGTTTGCAAAGAAGCTCAAATTCATCGTCGCGTATCGCATGGGTCTCATGCAGCCAGCGACGTTTGTGCAGCAGATCAACACGCTCTCCGGCCTGATCAACGGCCGCGTCAGTCTCAACGTCGTCGCCGGTAGTTCGGCTGTCGAACAACGCGGCTACGGCGATTTTCTGGACCACGACGAACGTTACGCGCGCGCGGAAGAGTTTCTCAAAGTGTGCCGCGCGTTCTGGGCCGACAACGGCGAGGTGAACTTCGCCGGCAAGTATTGTCACGTTGAGAACGGAAAGATCTATACGCCGTTTCAGGCGCCCGATCGGAAGTCGCCCGAGATCTACGTGTCAGGCCATTCCGAACAGGCGCAGCAACTCGCGCTCAGGCAAGCGTCATGTTACCTGCGTTTGATCGACACGCCCGAAAAACTCGGGCCCGTAGTTTCGCACTTTCGCGGGAACGACGTGGAAGTTTGTCTGCGCTTGTGTGTGGTGTGCCGGCCGACGCACGACGAGGCGCTCGCGGCGGCGAAAGCGTTGTTGCCGTCGGAAGAGGTCGGACGCGAAGAGCGCGGCATTCTTTCGCGCAGCGATTCGAAGACGTTGAAGGACGCGCTCGCGGCGGCTGACAACGTCGGCTGGTTGAATCGAAATCTTTGGGCGGGGCTCGTTCCTTACTACGGTTCGTCGGCGATGACGCTCGTCGGCACGCCGGAAGATCTCGCCGAAGCGTTTCTTGAGTACAAACGGATTGGAGTGACGCAGTTCATCATTGCCGGTTGGCCCAAGCTTGACGAGATGATGATCTTCGGACGGGAAGTGTTGCCCTTAATTAGGTCGGTCGATTGTTAAGATGGAAAACCCGTTGAACCATTTGATAGGTCGTTTGCGTGGAGTGACGGTGGACACAGATCCGTTCCCTCACTACTACATTGAACAAGTGTTACCTGAAGACTATTACGAGCAGTTGCTGAAGCATCTGCCCGGCAGCAGTGTTTACGAAAATCTCTACGAAGTGACAGATTTAAAACTCGATCACTTCCGCCATCGCTACCAACGCGATCTTAACGAAGGTTGGACCAACGCCCTGCCGCTGGCACTGCAAAACTTCTGGAACTCATTCAATGAATGGTTCCTCTCGGCGCAACTAGCTGAGGCATTCCTTGAGTCTTTCACCGAGCCGTTGCGACCGCGGATCGGCGAGCGCGAAGCGTGGCCGGAAGTATCGGTTGAAGCGCAGTTTATTCGTCATCGCGCGGGCTACTTTCTCGGACCGCACTCCGATCTCTACACGAAGCTCGTCGTCGTTTTGGTCTATCTCGCGCCTG
>DASXXL010000436.1:0-5563 GCA_036503085.1 Pyrinomonadaceae bacterium
GCACAACAACACGACCGAGGGCATGGATCAATACGTCGCCAGCGTGACGACGAAGCCGTTGCCACCGGAGCCGACTCCGTTGACGTCGCTGCCGACCCCGGCGCCGGCTAGCACTCCGGCCGGAACTTCCGGTACTACTAACGGCAACGGCACTGCGAGCACCACTGCTCCAGCCGGAACGATGGCGCCAGCGAGCAAGGCGTCAACCATGCCTGCTTCAACGCCGAGCAAGCCCGCCGGCACGAAGCCGGATCGTCCGCGCAACTAAACCACTTTCCCGTCAACCACCCAACGCCGGAAGCGCGTCGCATTTTTCGACAAGCTTCCGGCGTTTGTTATAATCCAGTGCGTTTTGAAAAATCCCGAAACGACTCCCGATCTGGACCTCCTCGAAACGGTTCTGTCGTATAACTTCAACGATCGTGCTTTGCTCGAACGGGCCATCACTCACCGCTCGTGGGCGCACGAGAAAGTTCCGCCCGGTGATGAGCGTCAGGCTCGCAAGCTTCACAACGAGTCGCTCGAGTTTCTCGGTGACTCAGTGCTCGGACTCATCGTCGCTAACTATCTCTGCAACTCGTATCCGGCCGGCACCGAAGGTGAGCTTTCGCGCATGAAGCATCGTTTGGTGAGCGCGCCGACGCTCGCCGAAGCATCACAGACGCTGAAGCTCGGCGACTTCCTGCGCTTCGGGCGTGGTGAAGAGAAGAGTGGCGGCCGGCACAAGAATGCCTTGCTTGCCGATGTTTTCGAAGCGATTACCGGCGCGATTTTTCTCGACGGCGGACTCGAAGCGGCGACGCAGTTTGTTTGTCGCGCGCTGCGGACCGAGCTCGAAGCCGCAGATCCGTTGAGCGCCGCGAAAGCCGATTACAAAACGATGTTGCAGGAGAAACTTCAGGCCGAGCGCCGGCCCGCGCCGCGTTACGCAGTGATCGAAACCCTCGGTCCGCCGCATCAACGTATCTTCCACGTCGAGGTTTCGTGGGACCACGGCAGCATTCGCGGCGAGGGGCATTCGATAAAAGCGGCCGAAGCCGCCGCCGCACGAGCGGCTTTGGAAGCGATGGCCCCCGAACTCGCCGAAGAGGCAGTGAATTCAACGGGCGGTGAGTAGCGCCCGCTTTTACGTGGGACCGCAGGCGTCTCGCCTGCAAGGTTGCGATAAGGGCGCTCTCGTGTGTTGCAGGCGAGACGCCTGCGGTCCCAGGTAAAAGCGGGGGCGTCGAAACTTGACCCGTGCCAGTAACGTATCTAGGATGTTTTTTAGATGGCCAGTAATCCAACTACCAACAAGCTAAGCAAGGGCGAAACGGAGACTACGACCGAAGCCAAGCCTTTTTCCTTCTCGCGTCTCATCAATCGTAACGGCCACGACAAGAACACTCCGCCGGCGCCAGCGCCGGTGCAGGGGCCGCCGAAGAGCGTCTGGCGTGAATACTTCGAGTCGGCAGTTGTGACCGTGGTCATGGCCCTGTTCGGCATGACCTTCATCGTGCAGGCGGTGAAGGTGCCGACCGGATCGATGCAGAACACGATCACGATCGGCGATCATTTGCTGGTCAACAAATTCATCTTTGCGCCGGGCACGTCATTGCCGTTTCTGCCGCAAAGAGAGATCAAGCGCGGCGACATCATCGTCTTCAAGTATCCGGGTAACAAGTACGAACCCGATCGCGATCAGCGTCCCGACAACACACCGATACTCACCAACTACGTGAAGCGCGTGATCGGCATTCCCGGCGATCGCATCAAGATCAACGGCAAGGACGTCATCGTTAACAACGAAATCATCCCTGAGCACCGGATCACCGTGGAAGAAGTCGGTGACAAAGCGCCGTTGAAGATCCTTTCCGATCCGCAACGGCAACCGGGCGATCGTTACGACGTCTATCACAAGCCATACTTCGATACCGACGGACGCGAACGCAACGTGTTCGAAGGCAAAGACGAGCTCACCGTGCCGCCGAACAGTTACTTTGTGATGGGCGACAATCGTGATAACAGTGAAGATAGTCGCTACTGGGGTTTCGTGCCGCGCGATCTCGTGATTGGCCGCGCGATGTTTGTTTACTGGTCCTATGACGAGAGCGCGGAGTCTACGGGTTCGTTCATCACTGACTTCTTTAAGAATACTCGCTGGAGCCGTACCGGCACTTTGGTGAAGTAGTGTGTACCGTCACTGTCCCAAGCCGATCTGTTCCTGGTTACTCACGCTGATACTGCTTGTCTGCGCTGTCAACGTCGCAGCGCAGAAGAAATCTAGAAAGAAACCAGCCGCCTCCGCGCCCGCGCAAGTCACTGACCTCGCCAAGCTCCGCGAGCAGTACGTTCAAGCCACCAAAGAATACAAAGCCAGCCTCGAAAAACTACTGACCTTTTACGAGGCCGACGTAAAGAAAGCCGAAGAGAAACTCGCGGTCGCGCAAAAGTTACTGGCCGAAGGACTCATCGCCAAGGCACAAGTCACGGATGACGAGCACGCTCTCGCCGCGGCGCAGACGAAAGTCGCGGAAACGAAGCGCCAGATGAGCGGTGCTGACGATCAGATCGCCGGGGTGTTAGTGGAAGAGGACGCCGACCAGCAACTCGCGAAAAACCTTGCGCTCGCAAAACAACGATTGGTGCGCACGTCGTCCTTCATTCGTTTTACGGGCGGTCCCGGCTGGAACCTCGGCGAAGCGTGGAAAGTGCAACGCTTTTTCTCCGACACGTTTCATCGCGAGCTGCCGATCGCCGTCTTCGGCCAGGGCGCGATTCACGATCGCTGGCGGTTGGACCATCACAACTCGATGGACATTCAGCTTCATCCGGACAGTGCCGAAGGCCAAGCGCTGCTGAACTTCCTTGAGCGCAACGCGATTCCTTTCCTCGCGTTTCGCTCGGCGATTCCCGGCACGGCGACCGGTCCACACATTCACATCGGCAGACCATCTCATCGCTATTGACTACTCATGCGAACCATCACATCTTTGCTTCTCGGCGCAACGTTACTTTTGATTTCATTCACACTCGTGCAAGCACAAGACGGCGGCCAGGCACTCACTGAGAAAGAAGCGTCGCACTTCGCGGCGCTCGCGCTGAAGTGCGTCACGCGCGAGTTTCCCAACAAGCCCGAACACGTCATCAACAACAACAGCGAAGTGCTGAGTCCGAAAACTCTGCATCCGGCTTTTTATGGTTGTTACGACTGGCACTCCTCAGTGCACGGTCACTGGATGCTAGTCCGTTTGTTGAAATCGTTTCCGAACCTGCCCGAGTCGGCGCAGATTCGCGCGGCGCTCAACGCGAACCTAACCGCCGAAAATATTCAGGCCGAAGTCGCTTACATGAAGCAACCGAACCGCCAGTCATTCGAGCGCACATACGGTTGGGCCTGGGCACTGAAACTCGCCGAAGAGCTCCATTCGTGGAACGACACTGACGGTACGCGCTGGTCCACGAACCTCAAGCCGCTGGCCGAACTCCTCTCCGCTTCGTACCGAAATTTTCTGCCGAAGCAAACCTATCCCATCCGCACGGGCGTGCATCCAAACACCGCTTTCGGATTAGCGTTTGCGCTCGACTACGCCAAGACAACCGGTGATCGCGAACTCGAAGCATTACTGGACGAGCGCAGCCGCACTTACTATTCAAAGGACGCGAATTATCCCGGCGCCTGGGAACCCGGCGGCGAAGATTTCTTTTCCGCGGCGTTGATGGAAGCCGATCTCATGCGGCGCGTGATGAAGCCGGCGGAATTTGCCGCGTGGTTTCGGCGCTTCCTGCCGGGAGTTGCGAAAGGCAATCCGCCGGAGTTGCTGCAGCCGGCGCTGGTCACGGATCGCAGCGACCCGAAGCTCGTGCATCTCGACGGTTTGAATCTCAGTCGCGCGTGGTGCATGCGCAGCATCGCGCGAGCCTTGCCCGCCAACGATCCGGCGCGTGCTGTTCTGTCTGAGTCTGCTGACAAACATGCGGCGGCCGCGCTGGCCCACGTCGCGAGCGGAGACTACGCCGGTGAGCACTGGCTAGCGTCGTTTGCGGTGTACCTTTTGACGACGACGCAGAATTAATTTTCTCAACTGCAAGTCTCCCCGCCTCATCCGTTCAATCCGTGGTTTGGTATCCGACTATGAAAACTACAGCTATCTCCATCACGGCCCTTTTCTTCCTCATCTTCAACGCCTTCTTGCAACAACCCGACTACGCGCGGCTCAAAGCCGAAGCCGAAGCACAGTACGCGCAAGGCTCTTACGCGCGCGCGAATGAGACCTACGCGCGTGTCGACAAGAGCAAGCTGAACGCTACCGAGCTTCGTTGGGTCGAGTTTCGTTTGGCCGACACGTCATGGCGCGCGCAGAACGGAAGCGAGACCTCGGACGACACAAAATACGAGCAGGCCCAGAAGCAACTCGAAGAGCTTGTTCGTGCTGCCGACAAAACCGAGGATCGCGATCTCGTTTGGGCCGAAGCGCACGAGTCGCTCGCGGATCTCTTCTGGACTCGAAAAGGCGTGATGAACTGGGGCGTCGCGTGGCCCCACTATCAACAGGCACTCGACTGGTGGGCCGGACAGCGCGAGCTCGATCGCGCGCGAGATCGCTATCTCAAGATCGTTTTCAAGGCCGCCGAGCCACCGAATCAAAACGAGTACTTCGTCTACAGTTACTACGGCAATTACATTCCGCTCGACATCCTCGAAAACGCACTCAAGATCAGCACGATTGCCAACGACAAAGCACATCTTCACTACCTGATCGCGATGACGATGCGTGCTAACGGCGGCGGCACTCCGTCAGTGCTGCAGCGCGTGCCCGATGAATTTGAAGAAGCACTCACCGGCGGTCGACAGAATGACTGGTACGATGATGCGCTCTTTCATTACGCGCAGTGGATGAACAACGCGGGCACAATACGTTCCCTGGGCGACGGCGAGTGGCGGCAACAACCAGACTACGCGAAAGCGCTCGAACTGCTGCGCCGCCTCGTCAGAGAATATGCGAAAGGTGAAACGCGTTATTTCGATCAAGCGTTAGCGCTGATCAAAGAAATCACCGATCCCACAATCTCGGTCGGAGTCGGCAACACCTTCATGCCGGGCTCGGAGATTGAATTTGAATTGGCTGCGCGCAACGTGCGCCGCGTCGACTTCGCGCTTTACAAGTTTGACATGACGCGCGACGTACGCTTCGCCAGAAGTAGCGATGATGATGAAGGCGACGTGGAAGGCGGATCGTGGTTGCAAAAGCTGGCGCTGAACGGACCGCCGGCGAAGGCCTGGTCCAAAAACATTGACAGCCAGGAGCCGCATCAACCGTTCAGCGGCGAGATTCGTGTCGAAGGTAAACTACCAGCCGGCGCTTATCTGCTCGAAGCAAAAAGCGGCTCACTCTCCTCGCGCGAGCTCGTGCTCGTCACCGATGCGACCCTCGTAATCAAATCTTCACTGCGACAGGGCCTGGTGTTTTTTGCCGATGCAATCACCGGCGCGCCCATTCCAAACGCGAACGTCGTGCTCTGGGAACAGTATGCCCTGCTCAACAAATGGCACTGGCGTCGCTCGCGGCAGACTACCAACAGC
>DASXXL010000437.1:0-1609 GCA_036503085.1 Pyrinomonadaceae bacterium
GTACCCGTGACTGCCGTAGAGCCCAAACAACTCGCCCCACTTGCTGTACTCCACGACGAGCGCGACCGTGATTGGCGCTTCGGGAGTCGAGAAGTTGGAGATCGTCTGCTGCTGGCCGTCGGCGAAGATCGCGAAGTTACCTTTCTTCAGACCGGTGACGATCTGGCCGCTCTTCTTGTTGTAAACAACGGCGTCGATGTTGACGATCTGGGTGGAAATCGAAACCTTTTCGATGTCCTGCGGCTTGGTCGGAACGATGTCGGTCGGAACCGGCTCCTGGTCGCCTTGCTTTTGCCCTTCGGGCGGCCGTTTGTTCTTCTTTTCGTTCGAAGTGGGCGGTTGGCGGCGGGACTGCGAGAAGGACGGAACGTTCATCCCCAGCACCATCAGCAGCGACAAAGCGACAGCTAAAAACACGTAGGCACGACTGATTTTCATAGTTCTTTACTCCCGGGTGTGATGCGCTGGCGCTAACCGGAGTTTACCACTTGAGGAACGGATCCGGTAAACCTACCGACCGACTGCTTCCGCTTCGATCACGATGTCGTAGCTGCCGGTGTTGTCGGCGAGATCGCCCTCATTTACGCCGAGAAACAGCACGCCGTCGCGCTGCGCGACAAATTCGCGACGCGGCCCGATGAGAATGAAGTCGTCGTTGTCATCGCCGATCACGGCAATGAGAGCGCCGGTCGCTTCGTTTCGCATCAGCTTGTCGGGATCTGAAATCGTCGGCACGCCGCCGGGCGTCGAAAAGCGCCCGCGCCCGAGTGAAACGCGACCCGAAGCGCTGATGCGTATCCGTTGACCCTTTCGCACCACGAGCCCGCTGTTTGTCCAACCGTTGTTGGCGTTGTCGGCCCTGACTCCGACTTTGATCGTAAAGAAAGTCGGAGCACCGGACGAATCAGGTTGTGTATCGATCGGGCGCGGGTTGGAATTGACGTTGTTGTTGTCGGACTGATTGTTCGGGTTCGACGGCCGCATCGCCGGAGGATTGTTCTGGGCGGTCATCTCCTCGGTGTTGGGCGCGCTGCTCGTGTTGTTGTCGAAGTCGATGGATTCGACGTCTTCAACGTAGACCGTGGTTTGGCCGCGTCGTCCGCGCGCGTTGCCGCCGATCAGGATGGTGAACTGCTGGTCCTTGAAACCGATCACCTGACCGCGAATGACGCTGCCGTCTTTAAGACGAATCGTGTCGGCAAGCAGCGGCGCAGCGGTGGACACTACCAGCGCGAGCGCGAGCAGCAGTCGAAATGTTTTTCTCATGATACTTCTCCTTGAGGGCATTCCGTTTTGGGAGGTTTAGCAGCACTTGAATGCTTTTGCAAGGGAGAGCGGACGCACGTCCGCCCTCTCGGATGCACCGACGAAGATACAGGTTGTGGTCCGTTCCGAAGAAATCTAACTCTGCCGCAACGGAGGCATCGGAATCGGAACGCCGAAGGTTGTGGCCCCGACGCCCACGCCGCCTTCACACGAGTTTGGCGGCACGGTGCAGATTCGCCTGCTTGATGGACACTCGGCGGCCCAGAACATGTAGCCCAACATGCCGCTCGTTGTGCCCGCGCCGTTCGGCGCCACCGTTTGCACGTATAGACCAGTTGCGTTC
>DASXXL010000438.1:0-1644 GCA_036503085.1 Pyrinomonadaceae bacterium
CGTTTCGTTGCTACTGACGACTTCACCGGCAAACGTGTTGCCGAGAATCGTCGACGAACGTTTCTGCGCGTACTGGGGAGACGCAAGGCTGAGGGTAGCCACAATTGCGAGGAGTGCGTTTCTCATGAAGCGCAGCATGACAACGCCCTCAGCCTTTCGTCAAGAAAATGTTTTGGACCTTCAGGCGCTGATTTCGACGAGTCGATCCTTTCTTACTACTTCCCGCGGCCGGGCCCGGCGCCGCGCGAGCAGGGCATCGAGGGACCAGCGGCCCGGGCCGACGACCACCATAAATGCACACGTCAGCAGTTGCGCGTACTCGGAACGGATCTCGTGCAACACGGCCCAGAAGCCGATTTGCGGCGGCACCGGCGGCAGCGGCAATGGCGACGTGCCGAGATACATCGGAATCTTCGTCGATAGCATCGCCACGATCATTTCGATAACAAATGGAATAGCGACGAGTCTCGTCAGTAAGCCTGTGAGTAAAAGCAGTCCGCCGACGATCTCAAACCACCCGTCGGCAGTCGCAGTGAAATGCGGTGCGGGAAATCCCAGCTTAGTAAAACGTCCGACGCCCTGGTTCGGAAAAACGAATTTCATGATTCCTTCCCAGAAAAACACAGTTCCGGCCATCAAACGGATCATCAGGATTGCACGTGGGCCATCGACGGGCGGATTCAGCAACCAATTGGTCATCTTGTTCATTGTTCTCTCCTCCTCAAACTAACTCGTTTCACCTATACAGACCGCGCCGTTCGTGTGAATATTCCTCGGGAATAAAATCGCGCGCGGGGTGGTCTGTAATAGAAGAGAGCGAGGCGATTCGTTGTCTGAACAAAGCAAAGCCGGCCGGTTTGAAGAGATTGCGTTACCGCATCTCACTGCCGCCTACAATCTCGCGCGCTGGCTGGTCCACAACGAACACGACGCGGAAGATCTGGTCCAGGAAGCTTACCTGCGCGCTTTCAAATCGTTTGGCGGCTATTACGGAGGCAACAGCCGTTCGTGGTTGTTAACGATCGTGCGAAACACCTGCTACACCTGGCTGCAAAAGAACCGTGGCGTACACGTCGCCGAGTCTATCGACGACAACAACCTTGACGAGCTGGGACTCGACTTCGCCGATCCCGAAGTATTGCTGTTGCAGAGTGTCGACGCGCAGATCGTGCGCGGTGCGCTGACGGAGTTACCGGTGGAGTTTCGCGAGGTCGTGGTGCTGCGTGAGATGGAAGGTTTCTCTTACAAGGAGATCGCCGACGTCATCGACCTGCCGCTCGGAACTGTCATGTCGCGTTTGGCGCGCGGAAGAAAACGACTTCATGCGGTGTTGGCGCAACGCATGGGAAAGGGGGCGAGCATTGAGTTGTCAGCAAACGCATGAATTGATTCACGGCTATATCGACGGCGAGCTCGATCTCGTGAAGAGCATCGAGATCGAACAGCACCTTGCCGGTTGTCCATCGTGCAGCCAAACACACAAGAGCCTGCGCGGTTTGTCAGCCGTGATGCGCAACGATGCGCTGCGGTTTCAACCGCCGGCGGATTTCGAAAAACGTTTGCGATCGACGCTGCGGCGCGAAGACAAGCACGAACGCAAACCGGGGTTTTTGCAGTGGCCGTGGCTGCTCGCAGCTACGCTGT
>DASXXL010000439.1:0-14023 GCA_036503085.1 Pyrinomonadaceae bacterium
ATGCGGCAGGCTAAGCCGGTGATCGGTATCAAGTCCCGCACACGAGACCGCACGACCAGCACGTGTGTCGACGAGCAGATAACCTTCATCGTCAGGCCCGCGGTGCCTGATCGCATTGGTCGCGCCGTGCAACCCGGTCAGATCGACGGGCTCGCCGTTCAAACTCCATATTCCAAAGATTCCGCACATACCTTCGTTGACTGCTTACCAAAGCTGTTCGTAAATCGCCGACACGTTCCGCGCAAACATTTCCGGACTGAATCTATCGACGACCGAGTTTCTGATTGTCTGCGCGTCGAAGTGCTTACGATCCAAAATGAAGTCTGCCATTGCCTCAGCCAGCGGCTCAGCCTTGGCGACGTCAACTAAAACTCCGTTCTGCTCGGTCACGATAAACTCGGGACCGCCGCAACGCGTCGAAATAACCGGCTTGCCGCAGGCCATCGCTTCGCCGACGACCACGCCAAAAGTCTCATGCAAACTTGACAGAACAAACACGTCGCAAAGCTGCATTTGCTGTCTCACCTGATCGCGGTTGAGCGCGCCCAGAAAACTACAGCGCTCGGCGATCCCCAAAGATCTTGCCAACTGCTCCAGCTTTTCGCGATCCGGCCCGCCACCGCCGATCACCAGTTCGAACGAATTCAATCCCTGCTTTTCGAGCAGGCCGACAGCGTTGAGCAGGTGATCGAGACCTTTTTGTTTCGCCAGTCGCGCGGCCACAAAGAACCGCTTGTGTCTTTTGTTCGCGACGCCATTGCCGTTGCCGTTGCCGTTTGCCGGGACAAAGAAATCGGTCCGCACCGATTCTCCAATCACGTCAATCTGCAAGCCGGGCTCAAAGTCCAGAAGTTGTTTCGCCAGGCTCGGGCTAATGGCAATCAGTCGATCGACGTTGGTAAGCGTCTCACGCACAAGTCGCCGGCTCAACTCCGTTTGGAGATGCATAGAAAACGGGCTCGAGTGCTCAGTCAAGACAATCGGAATGCGGTGTCGTTTCGCGAGGTTCAAAGCAGACCAGCCTCCAGGCAATACCACGTGGGCGTGAATCACGTCGGGCGTGCCCCACTCATCGCGCACTTTCTTGAATCCGTTTTCCGCGGCCCTGACAAACGTTGCATAATCCGTCGACTCCGGACCATGTGGAATCAAAGGTCGCGCAAACTCGCGATACACGGTCAAACCAGCCTGCGACGTTTTGCTCGATCTGTCGCTCGCTTTCGAGTCAAACACGTTTCTCCACGCCGCCATCCCGGGAATCAAAACGGCAACGTCAACCTCGTGCGAAAGCGCAACGGCCTGTTCCTGAATGAAAATGCCGCTGATCGGATCGGCGTCGTTCGGAAACCATGAAGGTATGAATAGAACTTTCTTGCGCATCTCAGACTGCCCTTTGTGGTCGAATGTGTTTCAGGACAGGATCGGCCAGCCGCAGCGCGAGGGCCACGTCGCCGGACGAGGGAATCAAGAGTTGCCGCAGTGAAGACCCGGTATTTCTCATATAAAAAATTATCGTTAGCAGCGCACTTACCGAATAGGATGCGGTGCTGGCGATCGAAGCGCCGCGGATGTCCAATCTGGGTATCAAGTACAAATCCAAACCTACGGTCACGAGCAGAGCCACAATCGCGATTTTCAGGTTCACACCAGGGCGACCGATACCCGCGACGTAGGCCGCCAGAATGTTCACAATACTAAAAGAAACAATTCCCGGCAGTATCAACAAAAGCGCCGCAAAACTCGGACGAAAAGCCTCGCCATAGAGCAGCGGTATCGCCTGGCTGGCGACCAAACCCAAGCCCAACGCGCTGATGAAGCTGGCGCTAAAGATGAGCCTGGTTAGCCGGTTCGTATTGGTGATTGAGTCAGTCGAGCCCTCAGCAGCCGCAATTTTCGGCAATAACACGGTCGCCGCTGAACTGGACAACAGCCAAATCAACTGGCCCAGCGATACGGCCAGCGTATAGCGGCCCACGGCGGAGTACCCGGCGAGCAGACTGAGAATAAACAGATCCAGGCGGTAATTCAGGAACTGCACCAAATTCCCGAAGTAACACGGCAAGGCAAACACGATCGCGCCCTTCAACGGATTCCGCGTGCCTTCCGACCCAAATGCCGGACTGAGCGCCTTGAGCAGCAGCACGTTGATGAGAACCGAAATGCTCAGCACGATCGCGAAGAGCACCACAACCGTGATGCGATTACCGTTCAAGAACAACAATCCCGCGACCAAAAACAGCAGCACGAATTGAGTTATGCGAGCGAAGAGTTCGACGTGGTTCGACTTCGTTATCTCCTGACGCCCGACGAGAATTGCGCGCCAGTGACTCGCCAGCATTTCCAGAAACAAATACAAGGCGATCGCCGGGATCCACCAGGCTTGACCTTGGCTCGGAAGAATTGAGTTCGCATGACCAAGTCCAACCAGCAGGCTTAAGATTCCCGCGCCGATGACTGCTTGCAAAGCGCCGATCAAAACGAGGCCGAGTGCGAGCGAGCGCACGTTTGTGTTGCCGCGAGCGACTTCGTAAGTGATGCCGGTGGGGAGCGACAAACCGAGTGCCGTCAGCAACAGCGTAGAAGTAGCGATGATTAGATCGAACGCGCCTTTTCCCGCAGGGCCGATCGTGCGCGCGATCAATATGCTACTGGCGATACCGATGGGAATCAGGATCAGATTCGTTCCCAGAGTGTGAAGTGTGCGCGGCAGCCTGAGCGCGACGCGAGGTCTGCGCCTGAACACTTGCGACACTGCGGCGATGTTCACCATAAACAAGTCTTACTCTGGTTTCCGCAACACGTAAAAGAGACACCAGCCTTTCTGATGTCCTTTACCGACAACGTAGGCGAACCCTCTCAAAAAGTTCAGCGCTACGGTCCACTTAATTGGCCTTAGAGTAGTGAAATCGAAGACGGAGAGCGAACCGCCACCAGTAATCTCCAACACTTCCCACCCGCATTTACGGGCAGCGTATTCTAGCTCAAAAGACGAGATCGGACTGATGTGCCCGTAGCTCAAGTCGCCATCATCAAATTGATGAAACCGGCCACTCAGAAAGAAAATCCCGCGCGACAGGAACGACGTGATGTTCGGAGTGGACAGCAGCAGATACCCGCCGGGCCGTACCACGCTATAGATTTCGCGCAACAAATTCCACGGGTTTTCGACGTGTTCTATGACCTCCAGACAGCACACTGCATCGAACGTGTCCTGTACGGAAGCGGCTATGCCGGCGTCGATGTCTAATTGCATAAACGGAATATCCGCCGGTATCCACTTCTCCGGGTCCACATCGAGCGCAGTCACGCAATAGCCGAGATCAGCGAGACGCTGAGAAAAAGCACCCGCCCCGGCGCCGACATCCAGCACGCGCTGCCCCTTGGGTACATATTTGGTGAAAATCTCCGCGCCCTGCTCGTGAACGCCGATGTCAGCATGGATCAGAATACCCTTGTAGTATTGCAGTTCCTTGCTTTCGGTATTGATCAACCAATTTCGCACAGTATTTTCGGCTGGGAAGGGCGGCAATGCCCTCGGCTCTACGTTGAAGGGAATATCATTCGGCGAGCATCAATTTGACTGGCCTTCACGCGAGACGCCCGCAATTTCTTCAATACGACCGCCTCATGCTAGTCACTTAAATTCATAAAACCGGCTATGTTCCACCCTCCGCGTTCGTAAACTAACGATAAAAGGCTCAAACTTCGGCAGTCCGACGCCGCGAGACACGCGCCTGGTAAGCCCGTCTAAGCAAGTCTGGAGCCAGTTGCATTCCAGCACACACAAGCCGAAGTTTCCAGCCGCCGCCCAACTCTCTTGCCCGCCGGAACGATCCCGCAGCGGCGTCGAAATCCCGGCTCAACAGACGGTCTTTCCCTTCTTCCAGCGCCAGCTCAGCGCGCGTCCTATTCAGGTTCAGTTGCAGTGCGGCCTTTTCTTTTTCAGACAAGTCGTCGCGCGTTCTGATCTTATCCAATACACTCAACGTGCGCTCGAGCTGGCTGATTACGCCGCCCGAAAGACCGGTTTCCAGGATGCGATGATGGGCCAGGATCTCGTGTTGATACGCGAAGCGAATATTGTGCTTCGCCAGGCGCAGCCAGAGCTCAAAATCGTGTCCGCGCCGCAACGTCACATCGAACATGCCGACGTCGATTATCGGTTGTTTGCGGGCCAGAACCGTGGAAGTCAGAACAGTGACCTGCACCGCTAACAGACTCGCAGCGGTCACGTCACCGCGCGAAGGTTGCACCTCCATGAAGGTGCGCCCCGAGAGCGGCGAGTTACCTGTCAGCAGCGCATCGGCGTAAACGAAATCGGCTCGCGTGCGTTGCAAAAGCTCGAGTTGCTTCTGGAGAAAGGTTGGCAGCCAGGTGTCGTCGGCATCGAGAAAGGCAACGAACTCTCCCGATGCGGCGCGAATTCCAGTGTTGCGCGCAGCGGCGGCGCCCTGGTTCTCCTGCTTGATGTAGCGGAGTTTTTCCGGATACCGCTTGAGCGCGCGTTCCAGATCTTCCGTGTCAGGCGAGCCGTCGTTGACCACGATCACTTCGAAGTCGCTGAAAGTCTGCGCGAATACGGAATCGAGAGTCTCGTTGATGAACTCCGCAGCGTTGTACGCCGGGATGATCACGCTGACTCTGGGCGATGTTAGCAATGGTTCATCAACCATACTTCAACCAATAATAAATCAGTTTCACGTACTCGCCCGCGACCGAGCGCCAGCCTTCATAGTGCAACCACCACCACTCGGACCGCGGCGTTTGCCACCCGGGTGGCGCGGTCACGATGCCGAGCGTGGTTCCAGTGCCGCCAAGTGTTTGCTTCAACGTGCGCAGTGCGCGCCGCGAGTGATAAGCAGACGTGACAACCAAAACCGAGTGCAGTCCGTGGGCGGCGACGTAGTCGCGAACGATCAACGCCTCCTCGTGCGTGCCATCAGCAACTCCAGGCGCGACCCTGATCTGCGTTGGCGGCACGCCTTGCTTCACCAGCTCGTCATGCGCGCGCTCGACGAAATACGGATTGCGCTGCTGCGCGCTGGACCAACCGCCGCGCGTGTTGTCGTCAGTCAACACGACTAACGGCGCGCGTCCTTGTTTGAATAAATCCGCCGCCGTGTGGGTGCGCTCGACGTAAGTGCTGGATCCGCTCAAGACGACGATCGCGTCCGCCTGGGGCAGGTCTGCGCTGACGATCAACGCGCGCGCGGCGATCGGCGCGAGCAACCACCAGCAGAGCGCGGCAAACAGCAGCAGTTTGATTACGCGGCGCTTCACGACCATTTCGATCGTTTCACTAAACAGTCGATCACTGTCAGGTCGCCGGCCATGCTGATGGTGTGGGTCCCGAGCAGGTTTTTGTTCCAGTTGGGAAGGATGGTGGAGACTTCTTCTTCGCGGTACGCTTCGGTATCGAGCCGGGTGATTTTATTGATCGACATGCCATAGCCGTAACGTCCGGAAGAGTTCTGCGCTGGCCGATAGAGCTCGTCGTGCCAGTTGAACAACGCGCCGGCCGGACGCGAGCCTCTGACGTCTGACTTCACCGGGTTGCGCGGATGCGGCGTCCATGGTCCAAGCGGGCTGTCGGCGAAGAACAGAAACAACTCGTCGGGAATGCTGTGTTCGGCGATCGAGACAAACATCCACCAGCGGCCGTCGATCTCAGCAAGGGTAGCGTCCTTCGCGCGCACGTTTTCGAGCAAAACTTTTTCCAACTGCCACTCGAACGGAAACGACGTGCTGCGATACAACTCGACCGTTTTGTTCGCCGCGCTCTCCGGGACCATGTAGTAGCTATTGTTCCACTCGAAGACGAACGGATAAGAGAGGTGGTAGTCGCGTTCGAGCACCGTCGTTGGACCACTCACGACGCCCTTCTTCCGATCGAGCTCGATCACCGAGATGTGTCCCTTACGCGTGCTGTTCAAATACTCTTCGATGAAAACGTAGTAACTGTCGTCCGCCTTGATCGCACACGGATCGGCCCAGAAACGATCTTTAGGCGGTACCAACTGCTTGTAGCGATAGAACGTGTTGTTCGCGTCACACGGCCCGGTCTTGAAGCGATATGCAAGCTGCCACTGATCTTCCACCAAAAAACTCTGAACTTGACCCAGCACGCGCTGCGTCGCGAGTCGCGTCAGCCGCGGCAACATCTCAGAGTTCGTCGGCATACGAAATAGCCGGTTCGAATACGGCCGGTAAACATGATTATCAGCCGCGTGAACCGGAACTCCATTCGCCAGATCGCGCAGCTTGCGCAACACAAACGCCGACGACTTCCAATACAGATTGTTTCGATTCGCGCGCACGGAAAACTTGTCGCTGGTCGGGGACATCGAGCGATAGATCACGGGGCCATTGTCGAGATCTTCAGTGAGGACCTGGAGCACGGAGCCCGTCACGGGAATGCCATCCATCACTTCCCAAAAACCAGCCGGGCCGCCACGATTCACCGAGTTGTCGCCGTGGTGATAGGACCAGATGCCGTGACGCGCAATCTTCAGCACGTCGCCTTTGAGGATGCGAAAGCCGAACGAGAGCGCGACGTCGAGATCGAATTCGCGAATGCGTTTGATGTCGTCGGCGGGAAACCAGTCGGAGTAGGCTTTCATCTCCGGCAACACTTCGATCACTGGAACATCTGCGACCAGCGGCTTTAGATCTGTTGGCGCGAACGCGTCAGGGCTGAGTTTCACCCGACGATTGTCGACCTTCTCGTAAAGGGTGTAGAGCAGATACTTTCGATTGCGCCAATAACTTTTGAACCTGCTTTGCGCGGGCGCTGAACTCTGCGCGGCGTTCTTGATGACGACTACGATCTCGGCAATGCCCGACGCACGAATCTCTTCGACGATCTTGCAGATCCATTTACGCTGCACAAACGAATCGACAAGCAATCCGACGCGCAGCGGCAAACGTGTGCTTGAGAGATCATTCGTCACCAGCAGATGCCCTGATAGTTTTCGTTCGAAGTCCGATCGTAGAGACGCACGAGATCGACGAGCTGCTGGCCGTCACGCAGCCGCTCCGCGACGCCGCGAAACTCTTCAGCCTGGTTGCCGATGATCACGATGTCCGAATCATTCAAGACCGCGTCGATGTCGCTGCGCATCAGTTTCGAAATGTGTGGAATCTCGCGCTCGATGTACTCCTTGTTCGCGCCGACGAGTTTCGCGACGGAAACGTGGCGGTCGTAAATCGCGAGCTCGAATCCCTTGCCGATCAGCGTTTCGATGAGTGTCACGATCGGCGATTCGCGCAGGTCGTCAGTGCCGGCTTTGAAACTGAAACCCAGCACACCGACGCGTTTCTTGCCGCTGCGCACGACCATCTCGATCGCACGCTCGATCTGCAAACGGTTGCTCGGCAGGATCGCCGAAAGCACCGGCACTTCGACGTCGAGCTCTTTGGCTTTGTAGTTGATCGCACGCAGGTCTTTCGGCAGACACGAGCCGCCAAACGCGAACCCGGGCTTGAGATAGTAAGGCGAGAGGTTCAGCTTCTTGTCCTGGCAAAACACGTTCATCACTTCGTGGCTGTCGATCTGAAGCGCTTTGCAGATGTTTCCGACTTCGTTTGCGAACGTCACCTTGAGCGCGTGAAAACAGTTGCAGACGTACTTCACCATCTCGGCCGTCTTCAACGACGTCACAAACATCTGTGCTTTGATGTTTGCATAAAGAGTCTGCACGGCGCTGGCAGTCACTTCGTCGTCGGCGCCAATCAAAGTAAACGGCGGCGCGTGATAGTCCTTCAACGAAGAGCCTTCGCGCAAAAATTCCGGATTGATGCAGATGCCGAAATCCTTCACTGCCTTCTTGCCTGATGTCTCTTCGAGCACCGGCACGACCGTGTTCTCGACCGTGCCCGGCAACATCGTGCTGCGAATCACGACGATGTGACGTGACGTTTTGTTCTTGAGCGCGGCGCCAATCTCGCTGCAAACGCCTTCGACGTGACGCAGGTGCAAACTACCGTTCTGATTGCTCGGCGTGCCGACGCAGACGAGCGAAATATCCGAATCACGAATCGCGCGCGCCGAATCCGTCGTCGCCGAGAGTTTGCCGGCGTTAACGACCTTCGCGATCAACTCACCGATGCCATCCTCGATGATCGGACTCTTCCCGGAATTGATGATCTCGACTTTGGTCGGATTCACGTCCACGCCGACAACGTCGTGTCCGGCGTCAGCCAAACACGCAGCCGCGACACAACCCACGTAACCCAAACCAAACACGCTAAGTTTCACTAAACAAGTTCTCCCACTTGAGAATTGATGCGGCTCTCGCAGATCGCCGCAAAGCTTTCGGCCACTTTGTCCCAACCAAATTTCTGTCTGACTTTCGCCGCCGCGCGCTGACCAATCTCTTCAGCAAGCTCCGGCTGCTTGATCAGTTTCACCACGGCGTCAGCAAACGTTTCCGGCGTGTCGGCGAGCACGATCTCCCGCCCGTCTTCAATCGGCAAACCTTCCGCGCCGATCGACGTCGAGACGATTGGTTTCTCCATCGCCATCGCTTCGTAGATCTTAAGCCGCGTACCGCCACCGATACGCAACGGCACGATATAGACCGCGGCCTCGTCCATGTATGGCCGGACGTCATCGACGCGCCCGGTCACGATCACCGCCGGATCGCGTTTGCTCAACTCCAACAAACCCGGATACGGATTGCGACCGACCACCGTCAGCGTCACGTTCGGAACTTCCTGCTTCACACGCGGCAGGATCTGTTCGGTGAAATAGCGAATCGCGTCTTCGTTGGGCAGCCAGTCCATCGAACCGGTGAACACGAGATTTTCCGCGCGACGCTCACGCGATCCTGATGGCCGAAAGAACTCGGTGTCGACGCCCGTCGGCACGTCGTAAACTTCTTTCAGCCCGTATTCCTGTTCCATCAGATCTCGATCTTCACGCGACACGGCGATCACGCAGTCAAACTCCGGACACGTCTTTGCTTCGAACGCGTGCATCTTTTGCCACTGCCGAAACAGGTAAGACTTCTTCGCAGCGTTCGTCTGCACTTCGTAATGACGTTTCCAGATCATCGCTTCCACGTTGTGCTGAAACAGCACGGAAGGACAGTCGATGTTGCGCGGCACGTTCACCGCGGGCGCGAGAAAGTCGCAAATCAAAACGTCAAAGCGTCCGTCATTGACACGGCGCGAGATCTCGTCGCGCATCGCCGGCGATTCATACTTCTTGATCGCGTACGGCAGGTCGGAAGTCAGGTTAACCACGAGGTCGAGATAAAAACCGGGCGTGAACTTCTCACGCACGCGGTGTGGAATGGAAACGAGCTCGTGGCAATACTCACTGGCGAGTTCGCGCGCGTTCGCGTCGGCGCTGCCGTCGTCGAGCGTCAGGTAGGTGATGTGGCAGCTTCGCTTCAGCTCCTTGAGCATGTTGTAGCTGCGAATTTTTCCGCCCTTATCGACCGGATGAAGCAATTCAGTTTTGAGCCAGACTATACGCACTCAGAAGTTTTTCTCTTCCTCTGTGGGTCTCTGTGTTCTCTGTGTCTCTGTGGTTATTGAGTTGGTGATAGAACCTACCACAGAGACACAGAGAACACAGAGACCCACAGAGGAGGAAATATTATGTTGCAAGAGCGAGTTCACGCTCCATGTGTTTCGGCGCGGATGATTTCTCGCCGTCAAAGAATTGCCGCTGCCAGATCTCGAAATTCAGTAACGACCATAGCCGCTCGGCATGGTCCTCACCCGCCTGGTGCAGCGCCACGATCTGCCGCACAAAATCGGGCGCGAAAATACCGCGCGACAAGGCGCGATCGCTCAACACATACTCGTCAATGATCGACTTGAATGGACCACGAAACCACGTGCCGATCGGCACCGGAAAACCCATCTTGCTGCGCGTCAGGATCTCCTCCGGCAACACGCCTTTCATCGCTTCGCGCAAGACGTACTTCGTCGTCTGTCCGCGCAACTTCATCGTGTCCGGCATGCGCGCGGTGAACTCCACCAGCTTGTGATCGAGAAAAGGCACGCGGCTCTCGAGCGACGTCGCCATGCTCATCTGGTCCTGTTTCATCAAAAGCTCGTGGAGATAAGTCTTGATGTCGGCGTACAAAAGACCGTCGAGCAGCGACATGTCTTTCGTATGCGACAGAACCCGCCGCAACTCGACATAAGGATCGATCTCGTGCATGCGCGCGCGCGTCTCGCGCGTGAACATGTGCTGCTGCATTGGCGTCGGAAAGACCGCGAAGTTATCGAAGTAAATACTTTCGAGCTCGGGTGACAGCACGAGAAACGTGCGCATCAATTTCTGGCGCAAACGTCCAGTCGGCAAAGTGTTTTCGATCTGGCTACGCAGCGCGTCACGCGCAAATGACGGCGCGAGCTTGTTGTAGCGCCGGCCCAGCGACAGGTTCCAGATCGTGCGTCGATAACGACCGTAGCCCGCGAGCATCTCGTCACTTCCCTCGCCTGTCAGCACGACTTTCACGTGTTGCGCCGCGAGGTGCGAAACAAAATAGAGCGCCACGCTCGAAGGATGGGCCAACGGTTCGTCTTCGTGCCAAACCAAACGCGGCAACGCGTCGAAAAACTGTTCCGGACTGACGACGATCTCATGATGATTTGTCTTGTAAGTTTCCGCAACGAGCCGCGCGTATTCCAGCTCGTTCGCTTCACGTTCGGCAAACGCGACCGAAAAGGTTTTGATCGGTTCGCTCACCATGCCGCTCATCATCGCGGCGATCGCGGACGAGTCGATGCCCCCGGAAAGAAACATGCCCAGCGGCACGTCGGCCATCAAACGCAGACGCACCGATTCGCGAAACAGCTCGGACCATTGCTTGATGTAAGTCTTGTCGTCGCGCGTGTCGGCTTCGTCTTTTGTGAAATCGACGTCCCAGTAACGACGCACGTTCACCTCGCCGTCACACCACGTGAGCACGTGACCGGGCAACAAACGTTTGACGCCTTTGAAGAGCGTCTCTTCGCCTGATGTTGCGTGGTTCGCGAGATAATCGGAAAGGACTGTGTAGTTGATCTCGGGACGCACCGCACTCGCTTCGAGCAGCGTCTTGATCTCCGAACCAAAGAAGAGCGAGCCGTCGTCACGACGAACGTAGTAGAGCGGTTTTACGCCGAGACGATCGCGCGCGATGAAGAGCTCCTGCTTGCGTTGGTCCCAGATCGCAAAGGCAAACATGCCGCGCAGGTAATCAACGCACGCGGAGCCGTGTTCTTCGTAAAGATGAAGGATTGTTTCGGTGTCGCAGTGAGTCTGATAGACGTGACCGTTGGCTTCGAGCGACTCGCGAAAGTCGGCGTGGTTGTAGATCTCGCCGTTGTAGGTGATGTGCAGCGTCGCGTCTTCGTTGGTCATCGGCTGATGACCGGACGCGACGTCGACGATGCTCAGGCGCCGATGGCCCAGCCCGACGTTGCGATCAATGAAGATGCCTTCTTCATCCGGGCCGCGATGCGTGATGACGTCGCGCATCGCCTCCAGCACGGGTCGCGAAACGAGCTGACCCGACTTGCTGGAGAATGCTATTCCGTTGATGCCGCACATAAACGTTCGCTGACTTCACCGGCTGTGGTTCTCGTCCAAACCCACGGGCCGGAAGCGGGAATGATAACAGTATCCCGCGAATTTGCCCCCTTGACTTCAAATTCGCGGCTTTGCGAGCCGCGCCCTTCGCTCGTTTGAATTTCCCTTACGTCCCAATGCATCCCGGGTTTTTGTGGAAGCAGGAAGGTGACTATCTCGCCATTGCCGTTGAGAGTCGCTGAAAACTGTAGCGTCTTCGCCACCTCCCTTTCACCATAACAGTGCGAAACGAACGCTTCTTCCTCAACTTTGTCGTTATTTCCGAAGCAAAAGATCTCGACCGCCTGTTCGACGCCTGGCGAAGAGTCAAAGTGGAAGGAGATATCGAGCCGATGTTTACGGGCGGCTGCGACCGTGTCGCGGATGATCCAGTAGTCGCCTTTCAGAAAGAGGATTTCGCGTTTGACGGTGACGGGATCGGCGAGACGCGTAAAGCCGTCGTGCTGGGCGGAGATGAAGTCGAACCGATCTTCGCCGATCCACTTCTCGAGCGAGCAGCGCGCGATCGTTTTCCACGAGAACGGGCCGCTTGGTTCGGAGGAGGATTGGTCGTCGATGGTTATCGTGTTGTGGGCGTGCGAGCCGCGAAACCAGTCGCGCGTGTCCTTCGAGCCGGTGTAAGTGTACGTGCCGGGATCGACCAGGACTGTGCGGCCGCGTGCGGCGACGTCGATCGCTAGAGCGTCGGCGTGCGCGTGGCCGCAGGCGAGCGAACCGTGTGGTCCACAGTCGAAGAGCAGATAGTTTGCGTCGGGTGTCCAACCGTCACGCATGACGAAGTAACCGCCGTTGGGAAACGCGACCGAAGTCTTCGCCGGTGCTTTAGGTTCGATTGAATCAAACTTCGCGAGACCGTCCACGCCAGTTAACCACAGCAACTCCTCAGCGGCGTCGTTTGCGACGAAACGATAATCCGCGCGATTGAAAACAACAGCGCCTACGGCGAGCGTGCCGCGAAACTCGTTCGCGGCGCGCACGTCGAGCATCGCGAGGCGTCCGCCGTCATCGTCGCCAAAGAGCGGCGTCGTGCCGTCAGGTCGTGTCAGGTACATCAGGTGATCGAGCGAACGAACGAGCGCGTCTTCAACCTGCGGCGGCAGCTCGTAATCGTTCGCACGCGCGAGCAACAGAAAGTGCAGATAGAAATCGGTCGTGTAACGATGGTAGTAGCTCGACTGCTCGAAATAGACGCCGTCGCGATGCACGTGAATGGGTATTTGTTCGACCAGGATCTCGGCGCCGAGATCGCGCCAGCGACGTGACTCTTTGAACTCCGGCAGCAACGTGCCGAGGAAAAAGAGCCCGAGCGCTTCGCCGGTCAGATGCGTGTTCGGACTGAAGTACGTCGACAGATACGACTCGAGATGGCGCGCGCTGAGATACAAAAATTTCCACGCGCGTTTGAACGTCTCACCCGAGAGCGATGGCGACGTTTTGAAAAAATGAAACGCCCACAGCCATGCCATCGAGCGAAACGCGATTTCCAAACTGCTCGCCCAATTGATCCCGAGCTTCGGCGGGTTCGCGTCCATCCACGCTTCGAGATGCGCAGCAAAGACGCGGGCATATCGTTCGTCGCCGGTGAGCCAGTAAGCCTGGCCGAGGGTCATGAAATACTGGTGCCGGTTTAATTCCCAGATGATCTTCTTGTCGCCCGCAACCTCGGCGTTAAGATAGTCGAGCTTGCTCCAGTGCAGCAGCGGAATGCGTTTTCCGGTTAGCGGCTCAAATTGCCAGTCGATCGGATCGCCGAAGCTCAGCTCCTTGTAACCGAGGAGATCGAAACGTCCGGCGCAAATGCGATCAGCTTTCTCGATCAAGGCCTGTGCGGTCGCGGGCCAGCGAGATTTCAAAGCGTCGCTCGTCTTTGTGGGGTTCGCGAAACTGGCGAAGAAGTGCGGTTGAGTGCGCGAGCGAAAGTGTTCAAGAAGACGATCGAGAGCAGTGCTCTTATCGAGCGTGAGTAAGGAAGCAAAATCACCATCCGCCGGAAGCTTCACGAGCGCGGACCAACCGCGCCGTTCACTAAACGCCGCCACTCGCTGCGCGGCTCGCACGCGCAGTTCATCGAAGCTCGCGTTTCGCAACTTCTCGAGATTCACGCTTCCAGTTCCAGCAGCTCGTACAACTCTTTCACCGCGCGATCGGTCGCGGTGCCAGGCCGATAAAACATCTCATTTGCCACGGCAATCCGCGTCGTAGAATTCTCTCGCGGGTCAGCAAACGCCCGCTCCACCGCGTTCACCAATTCATCCACCGTGGTAACACTCGTCGCAGCGCTCGCCAGCAAATCGACGTAACTCGGCTCGATGTCGGTATTCTTGATCAACTCAGGAACGTGTATCCGCAGCAACGGTCGATCGAGCAACAAGTACTCAAACCCGACCGAGCTGTGATCGGTGATCATCAGATCCGCCGCCGCCAGGTACG
>DASXXL010000440.1:0-3240 GCA_036503085.1 Pyrinomonadaceae bacterium
AGAGGCGCCCGCGTCAATAATCTCAAGAACATCTCGTTCTCAATCCCGATCAATCAAATGACGGTGGTGACGGGCGTGAGCGGTTCCGGGAAGTCGTCGCTCGCCTTCGACACGATCTACGCCGAAGGACAGCGGCGCTACGTCGAATCGCTCTCCGCGTACGCGCGCCAGTTTCTCGAGCGCATGGACAAGCCCGATGTCGACGAGGTCAGCGGCATCGCGCCGGCGATCGCGATCCGGCAAAAGAACTCGACGCGTAATCCGCGTTCGACCGTCGGCACGCAAACCGAGATTTACGATTACCTGCGACTGCTCTTCGCGCGCGTCGGCCAGACGTTTTGCCGCGTGTGCGGACGGCTCGTTTCGCGCGACTCGCCGGAATCGGCAGCGGATGAAGTGCTCAGCACTTTGCCGGAAGGCACGCGGTTTTACGTGCTGTTCCCGGCGGGCGTCGGCACGGTTTGGGGCGACGAGGAGACCACGGATACCAACAGTCGCAAACGTGGCGACAGCGACAAAGCCTCGAAGCGGCGCGCGTCTTCTTCAAGTTCAACACGACAGGCGATCACCGCGCACATCATGAGCTTGATGCAACGCGGTTTCACGCGTCTGCTCGTCGACGGCCAGGTGCTCGAGCTCAACTCACCCGACGATTACACACGCAGCGACTTCAAGAATGTGTTCGTGCTCGTCGATCGTTTAACTGCGCGCTCTGACGTGCGACAACGCCTCGTCGATTCGCTCGAGATCTGTTTTCAGGAAGGTCACGGCAGCGCCGTGATCGAAACCGCTGGACCAGACGTGCAGCGTTTTCGTTTTTCCGAACGCTTCGAATGCCGTTACGACCGCACTGTCTATGCGACACCCGAGCCGCGTCTGTTCAGTTTCAACAATCCGTACGGCGCGTGTCCCACGTGCCAGGGTTTTGGCAATACGATCGGCCTCGATCTGAATCTGGTAATCCCCAATCCGGGTCTATCGTTGAAAGAAGGCGCGATCGAACCGTGGACCAAGCCGCAGCACGAATGGGCCATGACGGAGCTGAAGCAGTTCTGCCGCGCGGAAAAGATCTCGCTGACGACGCCCTTCAATCAACTGTCGCGCGCGGACCAGCAGGCGATCGTCGAGGGACGCGGCGACTTCGGCGGCGTGCGTGGGTTCTTCGAGTGGATGGAGACGAAGAAGTACAAGCTGCACGTGCGCGTGTTTCTGTCGAAGTATCGCGGCTACACGTTGTGTCCCGATTGCGGGGGTGGACGTTTGCGACAGGAAGCGCGCGATGTTCGCGTAGGCGGGCGCACGTTGCCGGAGTTGTGCTCGTTGTCGATTAAAGATGCGTCCGAGTTTTTTGATTCGCTCGAGCTCTCGACCGAGCAGGCGGCAATTGCCGTGGGGATCTTGTTTGAAGTGCGGCGTCGTTTGCGGTTTCTGGTTGAGGTCGGGCTTGATTATTTAACTTTGGACCGGCTCGCGTCAACGCTTTCTGGCGGTGAAGCGCAGCGTATTCAACTCGCGACGAATCTCGGTTCGTCACTCGTCGGCGCGCTTTACGTGCTCGACGAGCCGTCGATCGGTCTGCACCCGCGCGACAACGAGCGTCTCATTCGGCTGCTGAAAAACCTGCGCGATATCGGCAACACGGTGCTCGTCGTCGAACACGACGCGGAGATGATGCGTTCCGCGGATCACATTCTCGACATCGGTCCCGCCGCGGGCGAACTCGGCGGGCGCGTGATTTACGAAGGCGACTTTCCCGGACTGTTGCATGACGAAGCTTCTCTGACTGCCCGTTACCTGCGCGGCGATGCGGAGATCAAGGAACCGAAGCAACGACGTTTGCCGCAGAAGCGGCGCATCACGATCCAGGGCGCGTCCGAACACAATCTCAAATCGATCGATGTGGAGATTCCGTTGGACATGCTTGTCTGCGTGACGGGCGTGAGCGGTTCCGGCAAGTCGACGCTGATTCACGACTGCATTTACGCGGGGCTGAAGAAGCAGCGCGGCGATTGGCAGGGACATGTCGGCGCGTTTCAGAGACTCGAAGGCGGGCAGTTCATCGACGACGTGATTCTCGTGGACCAGTCGCCGATTGGTCGCACGCCGCGTTCGAATCCGGTCACGTATATAAAGGTCTACGACGCGATTCGCGAAGTGTTCGCCGGCACGCGCGAGGCACAAGCGCGCGGCTTCGATCCGTCGCACTTCTCGTTCAACTTGCCCGGTGGTCGTTGTGAAGTTTGCCAGGGCGATGGCACGGTGACCGTCGAGATGCAGTTTCTCGCGGACATCGAGCTCGTCTGCGAAGAGTGCAAGGGCACGCGTTTCAAGCAACAGATTCTCGACGTGCGTTATCGCGGCAAGAACGTGCACGAAGTGTTGAGCATGACCGTGCGCGAAGCGATCAACTTTTTTCGCGAAGTGCCGAAGATCACGAACCGTCTGCGCGTGCTGGATGATGTGGGGCTTGGTTATTTGCGCCTGGGCCAGTCGGCGACGACGTTGTCGGGTGGTGAAGCGCAGCGTATCAAACTCGCCGCACATCTATTGAAGCGTACCGGTGCGAAGACGCTCTATATCTTCGACGAGCCGACGACGGGTTTGCATTTCGACGACATCAACAAACTGCTCGCCGCGTTTCGGGCGCTGATCGATGCGGGCGGATCGTTGCTCGTGATCGAACACAATCTCGACGTGATTAAGACTGCGGACCACATCATCGATCTCGGCGCCGAGGGCGGCGATGCGGGTGGTTACGTTGTCGGTGTCGGCACACCCGAAGAGATCATGAACCTTCCGCAGTCGCACACCGGACGCTTTCTGCGCGACTACCTGGCGAAGTCAAACGGGCATATTAGTGTTGAGAAATAGAAGGAGTCTCCCATGAATCTTAGCGAAAAAATAATCGCCGACCTGACTGCGTCGATGAAGGCGCAGGACGCGCAGCGCACCTCGACCTTGCGCATGGTGAAAGCCGCGATGATGAACCGCAAGATCGAAAAGGGCAGCGAACTCGACGACGACGAGATGCAGAAGCTTTTGCGTTCGCTGGTGAAGCAACGCCGCGATTCAATCGAGCAATATGAGAAGGCCGGCCGCCAGGAACTCGTGGACAAAGAGCAGGCCGAGGTCGCCGTCATCGAAACCTACCTCCCCCAAGCCGCCTCGCAACAAGAAATCGAAGCGGCAGTCATAGCGGCCATCGCCGAAACCGGCGCCACCTCCATTAAGGACATGGGC
>DASXXL010000441.1:0-5822 GCA_036503085.1 Pyrinomonadaceae bacterium
GTTCGTTTCAATTCGGCCTCGCGTTTATCGTAGAGCTTCTTGCCGCGCGCCACGCCGACTTCGATTTTGATCCTGCGGTTCTTGAGGTAAAGCTGCGTCGGGACGAGAGTCATTCCCTGCCTCGCTGTTGCCTCATCCAGCTTGGAAATCTCACGCTTGTGAAGCAACAACTTGCGGGTTCTCAGCGGATCGTGGTTCTCACGATTGCCATGAGAATACGGCGAGATGTGGGCATTGAACAACCACGCTTCACCGTCGCGCACCGAAACGTACGCTTCTTTCAATTGCACCCGGCCATCCATCGCGCTCTTGACTTCGGTGCCCGTCAAGGCAATTCCCGCTTCGTACTTATCGGAAATGTGGTAGTTGTGAAACGCAGCGCGATTTGCCGCCAACACTTTTTCTTCTTTACTGGGCAACGTTGTTCAGCTTCAGATCGAGTACGTCGTGACGCGTGATGATCCCGATGATGCGGCCGTATTCCTCGACCAGCACCGCGGGACTGGTCTGCAAACGCCGTGTTACTTCGCGCGAGCTCGCATCAACGTCGACGCTAGGAAAACCTGTTTCCATCACTTCGCGCACTGGCGCATTCAGCAGCTCGCGGTCGCGCACGACTTTCGCCAGCACACGATTCTCACGCAGTGAGCCGACGCACTTCCCTTCTTCCAGAACCGGAATCTGCGAGAGGCCGAGCTCGTCCATCTGTTGCAGTGCGACCGTGACCGTATCACTCGGCGCGACGGAAACGAGCGCTTTCGGCGCCTGCGGTTTCTTTGTACCGCTGATCAGTCCGGCAGTGATCTTTTGCGGCTCGAGCAGTCGCTTCTCTTTCAACCACTCGTCGGAGTGATGCTTCGTCAGGTAATGCTCGCCGGTGTCGCAAACGATGAACACGACGATCGCGTTCTCATCGAGATCCGCGGCCACACGCAAAGCGGCAGCAAGATTTGTTCCCGTCGAACCGCCACAGAAAATTCCTTCCTGCCGGCCGAGCAATCGTGACAGTTCAAACGACTCGCGATCAGTTACATTGATCACTTCATCGACGTACTTGATGTGCACGTTTGGCGGCACAATCTCCTGGCCGATTCCCTCGACGAGGTACGGCGTGGATTCAATGACCTTTCCCGTTTCCTTGTAGCTCTTGAAGATCGAACCGTAAGGATCGGCGCCGATGATTTTGATCGCCGGATTCTGCTCTTTCAGAAAGCGTCCGGTGCCGGAGATCGTTCCACCCGTGCCGAGACCTGCTACAAAGTGCGTGATCTTTCCTTCGGTCTGTCGCCACAACTCCGGACCCGTGGTGCGATAGTGCGCTTCCGGGTTAGCCGGATTGGAATACTGATCGGGATAGAAAGAGTTCGGCGTCTCCGCCGCGATGCGGCGCGCGGTGGAAACATAGTGATCGGGTGTTCCCGGTTTCGCCGAAACCGGAGTAATCACGACATCAGCGCCGAGTGCCTTCAGATAACGAGACTTCTCGACCGACGCTTTGTCAGTCATGACAAAGATGCACTTGTAACCCTTCACTGCGGCGGCGAGCGCCAAACCGATTCCGGTGTTGCCCGACGTCGCTTCCACCACCGTTCCGCCGGGCTTCAGAATTCCCTCCCGTTCCGCAGCTTCGATCATGGAAATGCCGATCCGGTCTTTCACCGAGTAACCAGGATTCAGGCTCTCCATCTTGGCAAAGATCTGCGCCTTAACTCCTCGCGCCAACCGGTTCAGCTTTACCAAAGGCGTGTTACCGATTAGCCCGAGAACATTTTCGTGGAATTCCATCACAGTCTCCGACGCTCTTTGAATTGCGACTCTATCTATAACAGAAAGGTGGAAGATCGACGAGCGTGAGGACGTTACTTTAGCGGAATTTGACTGGGACGCAAAATGTTAGGACCCGGATGTGCTCTCCCCTTCACATCCGGGCCCCGACAAGGCCACTCATCTTTCAATGCGTGACCGAACTTTTAGCGCGACAGGTTAGTAGCGGCGGTTCCTGTAACGATACCTGTCGTCGCGGTTGTTGCGAATTTTGTAGGTGTAGAGTGCCGCTCCACCGCCACCCGCAATCGCTCCGATAATCGCACCCTTCTTGCCGCCGATGACGCTGCCGAGCAGAGCTCCTGCGCCGGCTCCTGCGGCGGTCGTGATCTTGTCACGGTGCTTGTCCCAAACACTTCGGTTGTCGTACCAACCTCGGTTGTCATAACGACGACCGCTATAAACTCTCTGATCGTAACGCTGGTCGTAGCGTCGTGATCTCGTTTGCGCGCCCGCCGGAATTGCGGTGGCGCTCAGTGCTATCAAACAAACGATTGTAATTAACCCCTTTTTCATCGCTCTGCCTCCGTGCCCCTCTTTTGGCAATGACCGTGCCAAGCGCACACCGCCCGCTTTTTTGCAGTTTTGCGGCAGTTGAGTTAAATAGTCGACGCGGAGCGTTAACCATAACGTGCGCGTTCTGCGGCATGACTGACCTTTTGGGGTAAAGCCATCCACAGATTACGCAGAAACGTTTTCTGTCTTGTCGAGGCCCGTCTGCTTTAACCTTTTCTGCGTAATCTGTGGATGGCTTTAAGGAGGTGCAAAACTGAAGTTACTCATACTCGATAGCGAACAGATCGCGCGGCTGTTGCCGATGGCTGAGTGCCTCGAGCTGATGTCCGACGCGCTCGCGTCACTCGCGCGTGGTGAAGTGTTTCAGCCATTGCGCACGATTGTTCGTCCACCTGACGCGCGTGGACTGCTCGGGTTAATGCCCGCATATCGTCACGGCCGGCAGGGCACGTTTGGACTTAAAGCCATCTGCGTTTTTCCTGGCAACCCCGCGATCGGAAAAGACGCGCACCAGGGAATGGTGATCTTGTTCAGCCAGGAAACGGGCGAGCCGCTGGCGCTGATGAATGCGTCGGAGATCACGGCGATACGAACGGCGGCGGTTTCGGCGGTTGCGACGCGCTTGCTCGCGCGTGAGGACGCGGAGCAGTTGGGGATCATCGGCGCGGGTGTGCAGGCGCGAACGCATCTGGTGGCGCTTGCGTGTGTGCGTCAGATCAAACGGGCACGTATCGCTTGTCGGAATCGTCAGCACGCAGAGCAACTTTTTAGCGAGATGCGCGAGAAGGTTCCATTTGCGATTGAAGCTGTTGGTTCGAACGAGGAGGCGGTGCGAGACGCTGATGTTGTTGTCACTGCAACGTCGTCGCAGCAACCCATCATCGACCGCTACTGGCTTTCAGCAGGTACGCACATCAATGCCATCGGCACACACTCACCGCAGTCGCGCGAGATCGACACCGCGACGATGGCTGCAGCGCGAATCTTTACCGATCGACGTGAGTCTTTATTGAACGAGGCTGGCGACTACGTGCTCGCCGCACAAGAAGGCGCGATCACGCCGGAGAGTGTTGTCGCTGAGATTGGTGAGCTCGTGATCGGAACGAAGCAGGGTCGCACATCGGCGTCTGAGATCACTTTGTTCAAGTCTCTCGGACTGGCAATCGAGGACGTGGTTAGTGCGGAGTATTTGTTCCGCAAAGCAAGCGCAGAGAATGTCGGTACGTGGGTAGATTACTGAGCCACAAAGACACACAAGAAGCACAAACCCTTTCGTAAAGGTTCTGATTCTTTTGTGCTTCTTGTGCCTCTTTGTGGCTACAAAGCTTTGCGAACGGCGCGACGCACGAGTTCGGTCGTGAGGCCGTAAACAAGATGAGACGCTAAGGAGTAAACGTGAATCGACACGGGATAGTCGGTAGGCTTTAGCGAGAGTCCCATCGCCGGCACGATCGCCTCGTCAGCAAGTACCCAAACCGCCGCGCCGAACGCGGTACCTTCACAAACTGTTGCCGCCGGCATGACTTCAGCCAACGCGCCGTAAATCGCTCCCGAAGTCACACCCATCGCGTAATGCGCTGCGGCCCCTGCTTTCTCTTTTTCGGATTTCGTGAGGTGGTGTTCGAAGACCAGTTCACTGATCGCATTGCCCGTTCGCGACGCCGCATCATCATTAGGATCGTCCACACCGCGTTCCGTCAACTCGCGCCCGATGCCGTGGTCCGGCGATCCCTGCTGCAGCGACTGCGCGCCATGCGAACGATCCTCGTTCGCCATCAGCTTTCCCAACGCGGCCTGAAACTGGTTCATCACGAATCCAGCAACCAAACCACCTGCCGCTCCCGCCGCTACACCTTTGTAGACGTTCATGGACCGCAGTATACAACTGCGGCGGAATCAAATTAGCCGATCGCCTTCAAACGAAACAGAATCTTGACGGTAATGACACCCTCGACTCTGCCGGTTGTGTTGCGCCGCCTGCGCCACGATAAGCGCGACTTCCACCGCGTTGCGTAACCCGATCAATCCGTCGGAAAGCTTCGTCGTGCGATAGAACGTTTCGATCTCATTCCACAGGTGACGCAACTCGCGAATCGCACGCGACAGACGATCCGCACTGCGCACGAGGCCCACGTAATGCCACATGATGTTTTGAATCGTCTGCATGTCGCCCTGGATCAACGCCGGATCCGGATCGGAACTTAGCCCACTCTCGTCCCACGGCGGAATATCATCGAACCTCGCTCTTTGAGCTTCCGTTGAACGATCAAGCGCGCGCTCAATCTCGATCGCCACGCGATTGCCCCACACTAAACCTTCGAGCAAAGAAGTCGACGCAAGACGATTCGCGCCGTGCACGCCGGTGCAACTGATCTCACCAATCGCGTACAAGTTCTCGATCGTCGAACGACCCCACTCATCAACCAAGACGCCCCCACAGAAGTAATGCGCTGCCGGCACGACCGGCACCGGCTCGCGCGAGATGTCCAAACCAACTTTCAAACACTCGTGATAAATAAACGGAAACCGCTCGCGAATCGCTTCCGCAGGCATGTGCGACGCGATGTCGAGCAGCACATAAGAATATCCGTTCGCTTCCATCTCGTGATGAATCGCGCGCGCCACCACATCGCGCGGCGCGAGATCCTTCCACTGCGACGAATACCGCTGCATGAACGGTTTCAACTCCGGCGTCAACAACACGCCGCCCTCACCACGCACCGCCTCGCTGATCAGCAACCCCTCAGCACCGGGCGCGGCCAGCGCCGTCGGATGAAACTGCACGTACTCCGCGTTTGCGATGCGCGCGCCCGCGCGATGGGCCATCGCCAAACCGTCGCCGCGTGCGCCGGCGGGATTCGTCGTGTTGCGATAGATACGTCCGAGACCGCCGGTCGCGAGCACCGTCGCACGCGCGAGATAACGATGCACCGTGCTCTCTTCGCGATCGAAGATGTAGCAACCGTGACACGACACGGCGCGATAGTTATCGAGCGGATCGCGCGAGTGGTGCGGAAACGTGATCAGGTCCACGGCCGTTGCTTCGGATTCGATTTTGATGTTCGGATAATCGTTGAGAGTACTGACGAGCCCATCGATAATCGCGCGGCCCGTCGCGTCGCCGACGTGCAAAATGCGGCGGCGCGAGTGTGCTGCTTCCTGGCCCCAAACCGGCGCGCCTGATTCATCGTGATCGAACACGACGCCCGCCCTTTGCTCGAGCACCTCCGTCAGCAAGGGCGGTCCTTCGCGCGCTAGAATGCGCGCGGCCTCGGGCGAGCTCACGCCTGCGCCCGCGGCGATGATGTCTTCAAACAACAACTCGGCGCTGTCGTTTGGTCCGCGTCCGATGATGCCGCCCTGCGCGTAGCGCGTGTTTGATTCGTGAGTGTCGCGCGCGCGTGTGACGATGGTGATTTGGCGATTCGGGTTCCGGGCCAGCCGGAGCGCGGCGGTCGCGCCGGCAATGCCGCAACCGATGA
>DASXXL010000442.1:0-10040 GCA_036503085.1 Pyrinomonadaceae bacterium
TCACGTCGGTGGCGTTGTCGTAGCCGTACAACGCGGAGCCGAGATCGGAGCTGTTGGTGTTACGCGTCAGTGCGCTCGCGTTGTAGGGCGTGCGCGTCAGGAGGATCGGCGCGTTGCGTGCGCCTTTGGGCACGAGGATGACGGTGTGCAGCTTGACGCCGTCGCGCATCGGGATCATTACTTCGCGGCGGGTGTAGTTGAAGCCCGCGTTGGTGGGGGTGAACGTTGAAGGGGTTTCGTTCGGTAGAGTTTGGGCCACGGATGACACGGATAAACACAGACAGAAGACGAGAGTTAAGAAGGTTCGCATGCGTAACTCCGAAGAAAGGATTGATGGATTAGTACTTCACAAATTCGAACTTCAATCTCACGCTGCGGTCGGCGCTGTTATAAAACGTGCCGAACTGTTGCGCGTCCAGGTTGTTCTGCACGTCGCGCGGGTTCCAGTGGTTCGTGATGTTGAAGATCGTAAAGCCCGCGCGGCCTTTGTATTTCTTACCGCGAAACGGAATCGAAAGACCTTTCGTCACGAGCAGATCGAGCGTCATCAGTTGCGGATAACGACCGCCCTCGGTACGTGGACCAACAAAGTCCTGCTGCTCGTTTAGCAACGAAAACGGAAAACCGCTGCGCCAATCCAACACCGGTGTCGCGACAATATCAAACGGCAAACCGAAGTCGCCCCAGAATAGCAGCCGGTTCGGCACGTCGTAAGGTTGTTTACCGTACTCGTCGGGCCGAATCACCGGATGCTTCTGATTGCCAAAATAGGTGTTGAAGTCGTTCAGATTGCCGAGCGACTGCGAGCGCACGTACGACAAGTAGATGTTTCGACTTTCCTGAAAACGGAAGCGCGCGACCGCTTGCAGTTCGCGATAGCGCGATCTTCCTGAGTTCTCCAGGAAAAGCAAGTCGTCAGTGGGTGTGGACTGGTTCGTGATCGGCTCTAGCACGAAGTCACGACGCGTGCTGCGCTCTTCGTAACCAAGCCGCAGCAGCAGGTGATTATTGAGCTCGTGGTCCACCTGCAAGTTCCACGCGAGGCTGTAAGGATTCTTCAAGTTGTCCGGCGCGGTGTTGCGGAACACGCGTGGACCATCGACGACTGTCGTACCGTTGTCCGCGAAAGTCGTGACCTTCAGATCCTGATACTGTTCGAACGCGCCGACATTCAGCGGAATCTTGTCGTAGAAAACGCCGATGCCGCCACGAACGATCGTGCGATCGGAATGCGTCGGCGCTATTACGAGTCCGAGCCGCGGCGCGAGATTGTTCTCCTCGCCTAGCTGATCGCGATCGTAACGAAGACCGAGATCGAGTACGACTCGCTTGTTGACGATCCACTTGTCCTGGAGAAAAGCCGAGAACTCATTCTGCCGTTGTTTGAGCACGCCTGCGCCAGTGAAGTCGATCAACTGATAGCGCGTACCGTTCGCACGCAGGATCGTGACGGGATTGCTGCGATCGCTGCCGGTGAAAGATGTGTGACTGAAATTAAGTCCGGCCTTGAAAGCGTGCGAGCCGCGCCATGACTGCGGCCGGAAGTTATAGATTTCGAGCAGCTCGTAGCGGCGGCTTTCGCGATGCTGCCGATCGAACCAGCCGCCGAAGTCGCGATCGGGCGTGATCAGGTAAGGCGCGGCGCTGTTGCCGAAGATGTCGCCGTCAAATTGTTTCGCGCTGAAGCTCGATTGCAGCAGTGCGCCTGATTGAAACGTCGCCTGTTCGTTGAGCGCGAGAAACCAGCCGCGTTGATGAAAGTTCGCGGTCGTGTCGGACGGGTTGAAGGTGTTGAGATTGAAGTAGTCAAACTTCTGCGGAAACAACGAGAAGCTGCCGGTCAGACGGTTGTTTGAATTGACGACGTAATCGATACGCGAAAACGAGTCGAAGCTTTCACGCTTGATGTCGCGTTGCTGTTCGTTGAGTGCTTCGAGACTCGGAACCTCGTTGCGCACGAAGCGATACTCAACGCTTTGAAAAAAGAAGAGCTTGTCTTTCTTGATCGGGCCACCGACGGCGACCCGTGGCGTTGCTGCGCCGATGCCGAAGATTTTGCCGTCACGCCAGCGCGGCCGCGGCAGTGTGCCGGTGACGAGATAGCGCCAATCGTTGCTGCCCGAACGCGTCTCGATGGTCGTGACCGCGCCGGTGAACTTGCCAAACTCCGCTGAATACGGATTCGAGTAGACCTGCACCGTGTCTACTGCTTCGAGTGGCAACTCGATCGCGGGCGCGCCCGTCACCGGATCGGTAACGTTCAAGCTTGAAACGAGAATGCCGCTCTGCGTCGGCCGCGTGCCTTTGATGTTGAGATTGCCGTCCGGTCCACGTACGACACCCGGCAACAACGGCAGCGCGTCCTGGAATTTCTGATCGATCAGCGGCGCATCGCGCAGTGCTTGAGTCGTTAGGACAGAAGGCGTCGTTGATTCTGTTTTGACCGGGTCGCGCGGATCGTCGGTTACTGTTACCGACTCGCTCAACGGCACCGGTTGCAACAGTACGTTGTGTTCGACCGTTGCTTCGATCTGCACGCTGAGTTTCTGTTCGTACTTCTTGAAACCCGTGAACTCGACCGTGACCGTGTAATCGCCGGCGACGAGACCGGTGAAATCAAACTGTCCTTCGGAATCCGTGATGCTCTGGAGTTTCTTGTCGCCGAGCCGATCGCCGCTCAGCATAACGACGACCCCCGGAAGAGCTCTGCGTTGATCCGGAATATCGGCAACAACCTTTCCCTTGATGCTGCCACCCTGGGGAAAAAAGAATAAGAGTGCCAAGAGTACTGCGCTTAACATGGCGCATTTCCTAGCACAACTTTACGCGATAACAAAGCGGAAGATTTATTCGACGACGTTGCGCTCGATGCGGCGGTCGGGAATGAGCCAGATGACGGCCACGAAGACGTAGAACAGGAAGGCGAGCCACGCGCGAACGAAGGCGAGCGGAATGGCGATCATGTAGATCACGATCGAGATTTTGCCTTTGAAATCTGAGCCGAGCGCGGCGGCGAGCAGGTCATTTCCCTGTGAGGCCAGCAGCGCTCGCACGAGGATGTAGTAAGCAATCGCGCTCAGCAACAACACGCCGCCATAAAGCGCGACGGGCCACGTCGTGAAGTGGTTCTCGCCCATCCACGCCGTCACAAACGGAATCAACGACAGCCAGAACAGCAGGTGCAGGTTGGCCCAGAGGCAGCGTCCGTCGACATGTTGTGCGGCGTGCAGCAAGTGATGATGATTGTTCCAGTAGATTCCGATATAGATGTAGCTCATCACATAACTACCGAGCACCGGCAGCAGCGGACGCAAAGCCTCGAGCGTGGCTTCGTGAGGCGGCCGCAGCTCCAGGACCATGATCGTGATGATGATCGCAATCACGCCATCGCTGAATGCTTCAACTCGTCCGGTAGTCATCGTTGTGCTTAGTCGCCGTTAACAAATTACTTCACGACCGGCATTTCGTAAATCGGCCCTATCGATTAAGTGACAGAACCGATAAACTGACGTGCTCATGCAAACCAAGATGCTCGCTGCGTTGTTATCAATCCTTATGTTTTCGGCCGCGTGTGATAACAGCGGGAAAGCGCATACGGTGCCGCCGAGTCCCGCTGCACCTGTTGCGCAGGTGCGTGATCAGGGTGTCTACGCTTACTTCAAGTACGTCGAAAAGCCGAAGAATCGAAAGACACTGCAGGAGAAATTACAGGTGTGGTTCCAGGAGAATTTTGCGGACGCCGTTCCGCAGAAACGACCGTGACTGCGGAACGGCCGTAGCCGCGGCGAGCCCTTCGCTCCCTGATGGTGTTACTGCTTCCGGCCGATCGCAATAACACTCTGCGCGGTGCGCACGTACATTACGCCTTCCGATAATGCCGGCGTCGCCATCATCAACTCGCCCATCGAGTTCGTCGCGACGTGCGTAAACTTCTCACCAGCCGTGACGACCAGAATCTCGCCGTCTTCATTCGACAAGTAGATCTTTCCGTCAGCCGCGACCGGCGAAGCACTGAAACCATCGCCCACCACCGGCAATCGTTGGCGATAAAGTTCGGCGCCGTTTTTCAGGTTATAGGCATCGAAAACGCCTCCGTTGTTCAGCACGTAAAGAATGCCTTTATAGATCAGCGGCGTCGGCATGTAGGAGCCGCGTCCGGTGCGGCTCCAGACGATCGAGTCGCTACTCGTTTTGCCATCGGGCAGCGTCAGGTCACCACGTGCGCCGGCTTTCACGACGAAGATCGGACGCTCTGGTCCACGTCCACTCGCAACAACCACCATATCGTCAGCGAAGACCGGCGTCGGCGCGGTGAGTTTCGAGCTCTTGCCGAGACGCCACAACTCTTTGCCCGTGCGCGGATCGTAGCCGCGAATAAAATTCGACGCATTCGCGATCAGTTCTTCACCTTGCGAAGTGACGGCGATCGTCGGCGTGCCCCACGACGGCAATTCGTCGCGCTCGGTTTTCCACACCGTCTCGCCGGTGTTGGCATTCAGCGCGACCATGAACGAATCCGCCTGCGTGTCGCACTGAAGAATGACGAGGTCTTTCCAAATGATCGGCGAACTGGCGGAACCCCACTCCACCGTCGGAATGTCGTAAGCGCCGAGATCGAGACGCCCGAGATCCACTTTCCACAAGAAGCGACCATCGACGTCGTACGCGTAAACGCCTTGCGAACCGAACCACGCGACGACGATGCGGCCATCAGTCGCCGGCGTGGAGTTAGCGTAGGTCCCTTTGATGTGACGCTTCTCGCGCGGCTGGCCTTCGAAAGCAACGCGGTCCCAAACGATCTTGCCGCTGCGTTTGTCGAGCGCGTAGATCATCCACTTATGCACCGAGCGATCTTGCGACGCGTCGCCGTCGCCGTAGAGTCCGGGTTTGAACGTGGCTTTCGCATCGCTGCTGATCGCCGTCGTCACATAGATGCGATCGCCCCAGACGATCGGGCTCGAATGGGCCAGGCCGGGAATCGGCGTGCGCCAGAGAATGTTCTGACCTGTTTTTGCGTTCCACTCGTCGGGAAGATTCTGACCTTCAGCGATGCCCGACGCGTTTGGACCACGAAACGACGGCCAGCTTCCGGTTGCTGCGCTTGCACGCGCCGGCGGACGCGCGCTCGCCGTTCTGACGAACGTGCGCGCCGGTTTTGCCGGCGCTGCACCCGCCGGTAACCACGTGCTGCCGTCGAGCATGATCTGCCTCATCTTGCATTCGTCGGAAACGCGCGCAAGCATGACGCGCTGGCCATCAGTAGTCACGCGATACGTGCCCGAACCATCACAGCCGCCTGGTCCATTGGCAACACCGTCAACAACGAGCACGATCTCGGCGCCCGTGTTTTTCCATTTGCCGCTGAGCTTGGGCCATTCCTGACTCTCGACGCCAAAACTACCGCTTTGATCGAAACGAGCGTTGAGCAAACCGAACGTGAGCGGCGTTGACGGCAACGTTGCCGCCTGCCGATGCTTTTCGATGTACTTGCGCGCAAACTCCACGAGGTGCGGAGCCTCGCGCAGACCGATCTTCTCCGCTTCAGCCTGCGCGTCTTCAAACTTCCAGCCGTCGCGCAAGACGCGCCTGATCATCCAGAACGCGCCGACGCGAATCGCTCCCGTGCAGTGAATGAACGCCGGCCGATTTTCCGGGTCGTCGGTGATCTTCAAAAACTCATCGACCTGCTCGTCCCTCGGATCGGCAAACGCGACGGGGATGTTGAAGTAGCGCAGGCCCAACTCCTTCGCTTTCGCTTCTTCTTCGGCGGCGCGATGCTCGCTCGGCTGGCGCAGGTTGATGATGGCCTTGACGCCTTCGGCCTTGAGTTGTTGAAGATGTTCGAGCTTCGGTTGTCCGCCGGTGCAGAAGTCTTTATTAACGCGCAGGAAATTTCTGATCGACGACAAATCGTCTTGCGCGGCAGCGGGCGAAACGAGGACCAGCAGCAGAACGAACAGGTAGTAGATTTTCATGCGCGACATATTACGCTAACCCCTCGGCTTTATTGCCACTCTTTTGTGCCGATGAGAACTCTCACGATCACCGGCGAATTCGCCAGCAGCATTGTCAGCCACGTGCGCGGGCGATCGATGTCTTCGGCCAGATAAAACATGCGCGGCGGAAAGTAGATCAGCAGCGCGACGAAGCACAGAAAGAAGAGCCGCCCGAAAAACTCCGCGACGCCGGAGGGCCGGCCGAGATCGGCGAAGGCGAGGAAGTTCCACACGATCTGGAAGAGGATCATGTTGAGAAAGATGCAGACGTCGCCGAGCGTTGCGCTCTCGGGCCGGCGCAGAAATTCAGACTGCGGTGGCTTCTTCGGCGGCGAGAAGTAGCGATAGATGAGATACGTTTGCAGAATCGTGCCGATCAGTCCGAGCAGGATCGAAGGCACAAAGATCGCAGCGCTGTCTTGCAGTTTATTGCCAAACAGAAACTGGCCGCCCGCGGCGATGATCGCGGAAACAAGCACGAGGTTCAGGCAAAAGTAGAACAGCGGATTAAAGAGACAGCCGCCAGCCTTTGAGTCGAGATCAAATTTCCTGCCGCTCGCCTGCAAGCGGCGGTGAAAATGCCAGCGCTTCAAAACCGCGCCCGCAGCCGGCAACGCCCACATCGCGATGCAAGCCAGCAGAAGCGTGAATTTTGCGAACGGCTCGCCTTCGTCAGCATAGCGAAACAGCTCGAGCGCGTAACGCGTCAGTCGCTGCATCAACAACAGGTTAAGCACGAACACGACGATGTCGAGCAGCAAGCCGCGATTCTCGGCGGCGAGAAGTTTTGTTTGGGAAACTCCGCGTTTGGTTTTCACCTGGTGAGCTGCCGGTACTTGATGCGATGCGGTATTTCGGCGGCCGCGCCGAGGCGCGTCTTGCGATCCGCTTCGTACTCGGAGTAGTTGCCTTCGAACCACGTCACTTTGCTGTCGCCTTCAAACGCGAGCATGTGCGTGGCGATGCGATCGAGAAACCAGCGATCGTGCGAGATCACCACCGCGCAACCGGCGAAGTTTTCGAGTGCTTCTTCGAGCGCGCGCAGCGTGTTTACGTCGAGATCGTTCGTCGGCTCGTCCAACAAGAGAACGTTCGCGCCCTCCTTCAACATCTTCGCGAGATGCACGCGATTGCGCTCACCGCCCGACAACATGCCGACTTTCTTCTGCTGGTCCGAACCGGAGAAGTTGAAGCGCGCGACGTAAGCACGCGAATTCACTTCGCGCGGGCCGAGCTTCAACGTGTCTTCACCGCCGCTGATCTCCTGCCAGATCGATTTCTCCGGATCGAGCGTGCGGCTTTGATCGACGTACGCCAACTGCACCGTGTCGCCGATGCGAATCGTGCCTTTGTCCGGTTGCTCCTGATTGGTGATCATGCGAAACAGCGTCGTCTTGCCCGCGCCGTTTGGTCCAATCACGCCGACGATGCCGCCCGGCGGCAGCGCAAACGTCATGTCCTCAACCAGCAACTTGTCGCCGAAAGCCTTGCTCACCTGTTCCGCTTCGATGACGACCCTGCCGAGTCTTGGACCAGCCGGAATGTGTATCTCGAGATCCTCTCGCCGTTTCTCAGTTTCCTGTCGCAACAGATCTTCGTAGGAGTTGATGCGTGCTTTGCCTTTCGCGTGACGCGCTTTGGGCGACATGCGAATCCAGTCGAGCTCGCGTTGCAACGTCTTCTGTCGCTCGCTTTCGGATTTTTCTTCGCGGCGCAATCGCTCCTGTTTTTGTTCGAGCCACGAGGTGTAGTTTCCTTTCCACGGAATGCCCTGGCCGCGATCGAGTTCGAGAATCCAGCCGGCGACGTTGTCGAGGAAGTAGCGGTCGTGCGTGACGGCGATGATCGTGCCCGCGTAGTTTTGCAGGTGATGTTCGAGCCACGCGACTGATTCCGCGTCGAGATGGTTCGTTGGTTCGTCGAGCAGGAGGATGTCAGGCTTTTGCAGCAGTAAATGACACAATGCGACGCGTCGTCGCTCGCCGCCCGACAGGATTTTCACGGGCGTTTCCGGCGGCGGACAACGCAGCGCGTCCATCGCCATCTCGAGTCGCGAGTCGAGGTCCCACGCATCCTGTGCGTCGAGTTTTTCCTGCACGTTGCCCTGGCGTTCGAGCAGCGCCGACATCTCGTCGTCGCTCAGCTCTTCGCCAAACTTCGCGTTGATCTCGTCAAACTCTTTCAGTAGATCGACGGTTTCTTGCACCGCCTCCTGGACCACTTCGCGCACTGTGCGCGCATCGTCGAGCAACGGCTCCTGTTCGAGATAACCGACCGTGTAACCCGGCGAGATCACGGTCTCGCCATTGAAATCTTTATCGACGCCCGCGAGTATGCGCAGCAATGAAGATTTGCCCGATCCGTTCAGACCGATGACGCCGATCTTCGCGCCGTAGAAGTAGGACAGATAAATGTCTTTGAGGACCGGCTTCTTGTCATAGAACTTGCTGACGCCGACCATCGAATAGATCACCTTGTTTGGTTCTGTGCTCATTTCTTTCCCCTGGATTCAATGCTTGAGTAGTTCGCGGGCGTGGCGGCGGGCGCTGTCGGTGATTTCCGCGCCGGTCAACATGCGCGCGAGCTCTTCGACGCGGCCGGCGCGATCGAGTTTGTTGACGTTGACGTGCGTGCGGCCCGCAGCGAAATCTTTCTGTACGACGAGATGACTATCGGCGAAGCGCGCGATCTGCGGTTGGTGCGTCACACACAACACCTGATTTGTCTTTGAAAGTTTCTTGAGTTTCATGCCGACTGCTTCACTGACACGCCCGCCTATGCCGGCGTCGATCTCGTCGAACACGATCGTGCGCGGAAACTCGAGCGAACCTGACACGGTCTTCAACACGAGCATCAAACGCGAAGCCTCGCCACCAGACGCCACGCGCGCCAGCGGCTTCACGTCTTCACCGACGTTGGCGGAAAAGTAAAACTCAACGCGATCGATCCCGGTCGGTTTTAAATCAGTGTCATCCGTGCTCAACTGGACTTGAAACCGCGCGTTCTCCATTGCCACTTCAACCATGCCCTGTTCCACCGCTTTCTCAAGCAACTTCGCCGCGCGCATACGCTGCTTATGTAGCTTGCGTGCGTTTTCGAGATAGCGTTGTTGCGTACTTTGTATTGCGCCCGTTAACTGCTGTTCACGCTCATCCGACGTTTCGATCTGCCGCAAACGGTCCTGCGCCTGCGCGAGATGCGCGATCGCCGCGTCAATCGAACCACCGTACTTCCGCTTCAACCGCGAAAGCTCTGCGAGGCGATCTTCAATCGTCGCGAGCCGCGCTGGCGAGAACTCCAGCTTGTCGGCAAAGTCGCGCAACCCGAACGACAGATCCTCCAGCACCGCACGCGCCGACTCGAGCCCTTCGAGATACTCACGAAAACTCGAATCATATTCGCTGAGCTCCTCGACTTCCTTCAACGTCTGCCGCACCCGCGCCAACGCCGCCTCATCATCCTCATAAATGCGGCTATAACTCGACTGGCAGAGCGTCGTCAGTTTCTCGACATTCGACAACCGCCGACGCTCTTCTTCCAGCCGCTCGTCTTCACCGAGCGAAAGCTGTGCGCGTTCCAACTCCGCGATCTGAAACTGCAACGTATCGACGAGTTGAAACTTCTCGGCCGAATCCTTACGCAACGCCGCCAGCTCGCGTTGCAAACGGCTCAACTCATCGTAAGCCTCCGCGACCTCGGCACGCTGTACATCGTCCGCGGCGAAGCTGTCGAGCAGTTCGAGATGCGTTTCCGGATCGAAAAGCGTTTGCTGATCGCCCTGGCCGTGAATGTCGACCAAGAATGGCCGCAGATCGCGTAACAACGACTGCGTCGCGAGTTGATTATTGATGAAGATCTTGTTGCGTCCGTTGATTGTCAGCTCGCGCCGGATGATCAGCTCGTCGCCGTTCTGCAAGCCGGAGTTTTCCAGCAGCGTTTCAAGCTGCGGGTTCGGAGTCAACGAGAACAACCCTTCGATCGAACCGCGCTCCGCTCCCGACTTCAGCAGTTCGCTCGTGAACCGGCCGCCAATCAAAACACCAA
>DASXXL010000443.1:0-2502 GCA_036503085.1 Pyrinomonadaceae bacterium
TTAAAACTCTCGTCAACCACGCGACCGCATTCCTCGCTGTCTCGCGGTAAAGATGGCCCGGCACGCCCGCGATCTTCAACTTGGACCGTTCCCATTCCGGATCATTCATGACCGCGTAGAAGTGACCGTTCCCAGTATGCCAGCGCCGATGATAGTCCTTGGTGAGCCGCGCGGGATCGATCACGCCCCAGGTGATTAGCTGCGGCACATATCGGCCTATCAGGCCGCTGCGACAAAGACGCATCAGGAACTCTGTGTCTTCCATCGAACCGATGCTGTCCTTCACACGCTGAAGAGACGGAGAGAAACGTGCGCCGCCGGCAAAGACTTCTTTCCTGAACGCGATATTCGCGGTAAGCAGCCCTAGCGGCATCTGCTCGGCGATCTCTTTTTCCTCGTCTCCGTAATCGAGCAGCGCCAGCGGCGCCCAATTCGCCGGCGTCAACCATGAAGGTGGATCGTTGTCCCACAACGGTAAGACCTTCCCGCCGATGAACGACAATTGCGGATTGCGTTCGAATACCGATTTGATTGTCTCGACCCAATTCTCGGCCGCGACGACGTCATCATCAATGAAGGCGACGACCGGAGCGTGCGCTTGTTCGACACCAGTGTTGCGTGCATACGCGTTACCTTGCCGGGGTTCGTGAATATAGCGAAGCGTGATCGGTGATTTGGTTTGCAGAGACGCGACTATCGCCGGCGTGTTGTCGCTCGAGTTGTTGTCGATGGCGAGTATCTCGAAGGGCGCATCAGTCTTTTGCGCAAACAAGCTCTCAACAGTACGCGTTAACAACGCCGCGCGGTTGTAGGTACAAACGACAACCGAAACATCGGGTGGCTTCATCTTTGATCTTTATTCCTGCACCCGTTCGTCGCGCCGGAAGTGTTTGCCGTAAAACAGTCCAAGGAAGTCCCACATCGCGAGCTCTGAGGCAAACGCCTTGTTCTCCTGTTTTGGCGGTACAAAAACCACGGCCAAACTGGTGGCCAAGCCACGCGCGGCGCTGCGGTAATGCCAGCGCGGGATTCCAAACAAATAAGCGCACTCTTGTTTTCGCTTACGCTCGCGCAGACCCAGCGAAACGCCACGCCAAAAACACCAACTTCGAAAATACTTTTTCGTTAGTCTCTCAGCCGGCACGTGATGATAAATCTTGAGACTCGGCAGGTATCTTCCCTTCGCGCCGCTGGCCAACAGGCGATCGTAAAGTTCCTCATCTTCGCCCGATAACAATCCTTTGTCGGTACGGCCCAACCAGGTCGTGTAGAGTCCGACCTTCAAAAGAATGTCACGCTTGAACACAGCATTGCCGCCCATCAGAATGCCGGGATAATTTTTGTCGAACGGAACTTCCTCGTCGCCACCATTAACCCATCCGACCACACTGCCGTACTCCGGCGGCAGCCAGCGCGGCGGCGTGATGCTCCACTGCGGCACGTATGGACCACCGATGAAATCGAGGTCGCTCGTGGTAAACGCTTCGAACGCGACCTTGTACCATTGCGGATCGATCTCTTCGTCGTCATCGATAACCCCGACCAGATCTCCATCCGTTGCTTTCACACCGGCGTTGAGCGCGTGCGATCGGCCCTGCTGCCGCTCAAACACGTAGCGGATGCGGCCGCCCGACTTCTCGCCGTATGACTCGATAACCTGCCGTGTACCGTCAGTCGAATTGTTATCGACGACAGTGATTCCCACTTCCAACCCAGGCGGAATTTCAGCCGCCAGCAGGCTGTTGAGCGTCAACGGAAGCAACTCGTGCCGGTTGTAAGTCGGAATGATTACGTCGAGCTTCATCATCAAATGTGCGGTTGATCGAAACCTGTCAATTCGTTGTTCGCCTGTTTCGCTAACAAGCGCTCACGCGCGCCGAGAACGCGAATCGCCAGCCGCGGCATGTAGCGCAAAAGAAGAATCGCCAACTTCAATTTCGTGCTACGCAGATGTTGATTAGCGCGTTGGAAATCCGCGAGCGCCACTTCCGCCTGGCTTCCCGTCAAAGCACGTTTGCCTTCTAGAACATGAAGCAAGGAGCGGTTCCAGCTTATCTGCTCGGCGAGCGCCTTTCGTTCCGCGCGCGTCAGGCTCAGCGTGCGCGTGCATTTTTCAAATACCGCGAGCAGGTGACGCATCATCCAAACGCGGTCAGACGAAAGACTCCCCGGATGACGCCGATAACGCACCAACGGCTGGCGATGATAAGTAATTCGGCCGCCGGTCTTCGCTACCCGCAGCCACAGATCGAAGTCTTCACAACTACGCAACTCTTCATCGAACAGGCCGGCTTTGCGAATCGCACTCATGCGCGCCGTGACTGACGTCATCACCACGCATTCTTGTCGCACGAGGCTTTCAAAGCTCACTTCGCCTTCCGACGGCGACATCTCCATAAACTCCAAACCTACTTCGGCCTCATCGTCGCGGATGATGGTCGCATTCGGATAAACGAGTGTGACTTCGGGTTGCCGCTTGAGTATCCCCAGTTGGACCTCGAG
>DASXXL010000444.1:0-3130 GCA_036503085.1 Pyrinomonadaceae bacterium
AAACCTGCGCCCGCTGGACCGTACTTCACGGCTCGTTGCCTCGGCAGCGCAACTGGCGCTGAACGATAGCGGTTGGTCCGAGTCGACGTTGAAACAGGAGGAAGTGGGGTTAGCGCTCGGGACGATGTTTTGTAGTGTCCACACTATCTCGGAGTTTGACCGGCGTGCGCTTGAAGTTGGACCGGCCTATGCCAGTCCGATGGATTTTTCCAACACGGTGATCAATGCGGCTGCGGGCCAAACAGCAATTCTGCACAACCTGCGTGGTGTCAATTCGACGATTTCAACCGGCATAACCTCGGGTTTGCAAGCGATCGCTTATGCGACTGAAGTGATTCGCAGCGGCCGTGCTCGCGCAATCCTTGCCGGTGGTGCTGATGAGATGTGTTTTGAATCGTTCTACGGCTTCGATCGGGCCGGACTGTTGTGCCGATCAGAGCAAAGTGCCGGCGACTTTCCGATTCCCTTTGACAAGAGACGCAATGGTTTCGCACTTGGCGAAGGCGCTGCACTGTTGATGCTCGAAGACGCTAACTTCGCTCGCGAAAGAGGTGCTCGCGCGCTGGCGGAAATCACTGGTCACGGCTGCGGGTACGACTGTTCGCACGGCGAAGACGAGCAAACGGCTGTAGCTGCGATCGCGCTTTCGATTCGACGCGCGATCAACGACGCGTTCACCGGTCCTCATGAGATCGACTGTCTCAGCGCGTCTGCGAACGGCAGTTACGCCGGCGATCGTCACGAAGCGAAGGGCGTCTTCGCCGGTCTTAACGGGCAAACTCGCAAACTTCCGGTAACGGCAATCAAGTCCATGCTGGGTGAAACGCTCGGCGCTTCTGGTCCAATGCAGGTCATCGCGTTGCTGGAAACGATGCGTGATGGAGTACTCCCCGGCATCAAGTGGCTGGAGCAAGCCGATGAAGATTTTCCCTTCGAGATGATTGGACCAGGTAACCGGGAAATTGAAGTTGAAGCGGCACTGATTAACTCCGTCGGTTTCGACGGTCATTGCTGCTCACTCGTGCTGTCTCGAACTGATTAAAGTCATGGCACTAGCCCTGACCAGTCTTGCTAATCGACGTGAGGTGATGGAACTCGTTCCGCGCCTCAGACAGCAGGGCTACGCGCAGCCTTATCTCGAACAGCGGCGTCAATGGTTGGAACAAAAAACAGGTTGCCGGCTCACTCATATCGCAGCGCACTCGATCCCGGGCATTGAGATGCGCGGCAATATCGAGAACCCAGTCGGCGCCGCCCAGATGCCGCTGGGTGTTGCTGGTCCATTGCTGATCAATGGCACACAGGCGCAAGGCATTTTCTACGTTCCGCTGGCGACGACCGAAGGGGCGCTGGTTCGATCGTACGAGCGCGGCATGGTCGCGCTGACTCGCGCGGGCGGCGTCACTACGCGCGTTTACCTGGATGAAAATCGCGTCTCTCCGGTGTTTCTCTTCGAAAACATTGCTCGCGCACATGAGTTTGCCATTGCTCTTCCGGACAAGTTCGAGGCGATTCGTGCCGCGGCTGAATCCACCACGCATCACGGAAAGCTACAGCGCATTGAGTGTCATCCGATCGGACGAGAAGTGATCGTCAACTTCTGCTACTTCACCGGCGATGCCCAGGGAATGAACATGATCGTGAAAGCGACTGAGCGGGCCTGCAAGTGGATCATGCACGAATACGACGCGCTGAGGTTTTACGTCTTCAGTGGGTTCAGTTCGGAAAAACGCGCGAGCGGAATGCTGCTCGGCGGCGGCAAAGGCAAGAAGGTAACAGCGGGCGCACTGCTCCCTAAGCGGATCGTGAAGTCGTATCTCCACGTCACGCCCGAGGACCTGCTGGAGATGCGAAAGCACACGCTGTTGGGCCATTTGCAGGCCAACGCTATTGGCTACAACGGCCAGTTTGCGAATGGTCTGGCGGCCATCTTTATCGCCTGCGGTCAGGATGTCGCCAATATCGTGAACTCGTCCGTCGGCATCACCAACCTCGAGGTGGACCACAACGGAGATCTTTACGCGAGCGTCACGTTGCCCTCGCTAACGGTAGCGACTGTCGGTGGCGGCACTGCCCTGGGAACGAGTCGCGAATGTTTGGAGATCCTTGGCTGCGCGGGCGCCGGCAAAGCCGGCAAATTCGCGGAGATCATTTGCGCCACGTTGCTCGCCGGAGAGCTCTCAATGGGTGCAGCCATCGCGAGTGGCGAGTTTGTCGGCGCCCATGAAATGTACGGCCGCAACAGACCGAAGTTGAATGCGTTATGAAAAGGCTTTTCAAAGGATTGCGCGGCCAGTCGCCCGAAGCGACTTACGATGCGGTGATTATCGGAGCCGGCATCGGGGGCCTCATCTGCGCAAATCTTTTGGCGCGCGAAGAGCTACGCGTGTTGCTTGTCGAGCAGCATTACATGGTCGGTGGTTATTGCACCACCTTCCGTCGCAAAGGTTTTACCTTCGACGCCGCGACTCACTTCTATCCGCTACTCGGTAACCCGGCGACGATCACCGGAAGACTGCTGCGCGAGCTGGGGGTCACTAACGGGTGGGTGAAGATGGATCCGGTCGATCATTTTCATTTCCCGGATGGTTCCACTTTCGCTGTGCCCTCGGACTTCAATACATACCTCAGCAAACTGAAGCAGGAATTTCCGCACGAAGCCGAGAACTTGGATCGATTTTTCGCCGTCGTTCGCGAGGTTTATCTATCGGGCCTGCTCACTTACTTCCGCTGGCGAGAAACTGACCGGCTCGATCACTACAGCCACATGACCATGCGGCAAGCGCTCGATCACTACTTCCGCGATCGAAAACTGAAACTCCTCCTCACGGCTGATTGCGGTCACTGGGGTTCACCGCCTTCGCGAACATCGTTCGTCTTCGATTCGATGCTCAGGCTCTCCTACTTTCTCGGCAACTACTACCCGCGCGGCGGCTCGCAGGCGTTTGCAGACGAACTCGCGTTGCGATTCGAAGAACTCGGCGGCCACATTCTGACGAGCGCCACCGTCAATCGAATCATCGTCAGAAACAAGAGTGCTTGCGGTGTGGAGATCAGCAGCCGCACTGCCCGGACACAGCGCATCGCTGCCGGGGTGGTGATTTCAAATGCCGACTTGTTGCTGACAATC
>DASXXL010000445.1:0-2534 GCA_036503085.1 Pyrinomonadaceae bacterium
GGCGTAGGTCGGAAACTCCTTCGGCAACCAATCGGCAGGTTGGTCCTTGATGATGCGATCGAGCGTCGTGTCGAAGTTGCCCCACTGATAGTTGCGTACGAGATCGGGGCCGAGCGCGGCGTCCAGGATCTTGGAACGCAAGGTCAGACGCATTCGCGTGAGCAGCGGCGCAACCGTCGACTCAGCGTTCACGCGCCCGTCCCACTTCTCAAACGCATCAAGCGCCGCACGCAGCTTCTCGTCTGACGCAGTGAGTTTCGGCCGCAAGAGTTTGACCGCCTCTTGCGCAAACAAAACTCCCGCGATCGAGTAAACGTCGCCTTGAATGCGGCGGAAGTCTTCGATCGACAGCTTCGACTTTTCGTTGAGCAGCGTCCAGATTCGCCGCGCGCGATACGGCTGTGCCCACGAGTGCGTCAAGAAGTAAGGATAATCGGTACCGACGATCCGCTGGTTCGCCGTGACGATGATTCCCGACGGCGGATCGTAAACCGTCGGTAGTTTGGCGATCGGAATGTAACTGGTCCACTCACCCGCATCGGTCGAGCCGTCGTACGGCACGCTGCCGTCGCCGGACTTTCTGATCGGCACTACACCTGCCGCGTGATAGCCGATGTGACCGTCGCTGTCAGCGTAGACGATGTTCTGCGTCGGCGCAGTGAACGTTTCGAGCGCGGCGTTGAACTCCTTCCAGTTGTGCGCGCGATTCAACGCGTACTGGAAATCGACCTTGTTCAACTTCGGATCGAGTGCGGTCCAGCGCAGCGCGTAACGCTTGCCGTCGCCTTCGAAAACTATTGGTCCATGCCGCGTGACGGTGACTTCCTGAACGACCGTGTCGGTCTCTGAAGACGTGAATCCTTTTCTGACTTTGATCTGTTCCTGCCGAACAACTGCATCCTGCCAGCCTTGCGGTGTTTGATAGCGTTTCGGATTGGCGGGGTCGAACTTCTCGAGGTAGACATCCTCCACGTCTGGTCCAACGTTCGTGAAACCCCAGGCAATGTGCTCGTTGTGGCCGATGATCACGCCCGGCACGCCCGGCGCAGTGATGCCCGCAACGCGAACGCCCGGCGCGTTCAAGTGGACCATGTGCCAGATCGAAGGCGCGCTTGGCGGCAGGTGGGGATCGTTTGCGAGCAATGGTTTACCCGTGACGGTATGACTGCCGCTGACCACCCAGTTGTTGCTGGCGGCGAGCGCTTCAGCGTAGAAGCCGATGCGGTCCAATGCGGCGGCAGCAACGGCTTGGTTCCGGGCCAAAGCGGCCAGAGCCTGAGACGAAAGAGAATTACTTAGCGCTGAGTTCGCGCGCGCAGACGCGGATTTTGCGGATGCCGGCTTGTCTTTACCGACGACGAGCACGTCGAGCGGCGACGTCTCCACCAACAAACCATCCCGCTTCTCAGCCGGCAGTGACGCCATCGCCTGCCGCATTAAGTCCAACCGCCACGTGTCAGAAAGCGATTCGGCGAAGATCTTGATGATGATTAATGAGTCCGCGGGAGTCCACGGGCGAAAACTGTAGCTAAGTATCTGAAACTCAGGCGGCATCGACTTTGGATCGAGTGAAGCTGCGTAAGCGTTCACACCTCGCGCGTACGCTTCGAATATCGCCAACGACTTAGGCGACGCCTGCGCGATTTCGGCATCGGCTTCCTGCGCAAACCCGTAGGTGCGATGAAGCTTGTCCTGATCCAACACGAAGTTGTTTGGACCGGCGCCTAAGATCTCGGCGAGTTCGCCACGCGCGGTGCGGCGAAACAGATCCATCTGCCACAGCCGGTCGGCGGCCGTCACGTATCCTTGCGCGAAATAAAGATCGTCATCGTTCTTCGCGTCGATATACGGAATGCCGCGCTCGTCACGCACGATCGTCGCGCGTTGCTTGAGTCCTTTGATCTTTATCGACTGCGGCGATTCGTTTTGCGCAGCACAGGGAGCGAGGAAGAAAATGAGCGTTAGAAAGCAGGTTAAAACTCTTTGCATGGTGAGTGCGGATACTAGCACGATCTGTTAGAATCCGCCGCATGCTTCGGCTGGCCTCCATCGCACTCGTGCTTTGCCTCGCTACCGTCGCGCACGCGCAGCAGCGGCCGTTGCTCACCGAGGACGTCGACATCATTCCGCCGGGCACTGTGCGCATCGAAGCGGGCATCGACTTCATGCAGGGAGCGAAGTACACCGTGTCGGGTCTCAAAGGTGACCTGACGCGCGTCGGCGTGATTGGCGTCAGCTTCGGCATGGGACCGAACGTCGAATTCCAGATCGAAGGCGTGGCGCAGAATTATCTCAGTATCAACTCGCGCGGCCCGTCAGCAGTTCCGCTCAGCATCGCGCCCGGCGCTAATTCCACGAACGACACCGGCGACTTCACGCTCTGGGCCAAGTTCAAACTGCGCAACGAAACGCACCGTGGACCATCGCTCGGTTTTCGTTTCGGCGTGCAATTGCCAAACTCGAATCAGTCGCGCGGCATCGGCATCAACCAGACGAACGCTTACGGCTCGATTCTCGTCGGCAAAAAGTTTGGG
>DASXXL010000446.1:0-16630 GCA_036503085.1 Pyrinomonadaceae bacterium
GCTTGAGCGAGGATCAGCTCGTGGCGATTGCTTCACCGCGTCATCGTTTCGCCAAACAAAAGACAGTCAGCGCTTATACGCTTGCGGGTGAAAGATTAATACTCGGTGAACGTGGTGGTAATACGCGACGCTTGATCGATGGGTTTTTTGCGCAAGCGGGCGTGACGATCCGCGTGGCGATGGAGTTGAGTCGGCAACAGGCGATCCGGCGCATGGTTGAAGAAGACATGGGTGTCGGGATCGTGCCGCTGCAGTCGGTGAAAGAAGATGTTGAAAAGGGACGGCTGGTGCGCTGGTGGATCGAGGGCGCGGAGATCAACTGGGAGCTCGGCATCGCGCAACTGAGTAACGGTTACGATTCGCCGATCATGCAGAAGTTCGTGGCGCTCGCGCGTAAGAATTTTGGACCGGGGATTAACACAGATTCTTCGCGGAAGGTGAAGGCCAAAGCGAAATGAAAAAGGCATAATCATTTCAGTGCGCTGATTAGGCTTTCGATGTCGTGTTCATTGTTGAAAAAGTCCGTGGCAACGCGAATGCCTTCCGGCTTCTCGGTCACGAAGACTTTTTGACTTGCCAGTTTACTGACAACTTCTGCTGGATTATCAGCGGCGACGAGCGTTTCCGCCGAACGGTATCGTTCGTCACCTAGCGGCGACAACACTTTCCAACCCGCCTCATCCAAGCGCGCCGTGAGTACCCGATTGAGCTCGAGCGCACGCGCTTCGATGTTTGCTGGTCCAAGAACCTGCATCATCTCGATTGAGGCGCCCAACGCGAAGATCCCCGCAAAATGCGGACAGCCGAGCTCGCTTCGCGCCGAAACAGTGTGGCGCAAATGCACTTCGTTGTTCCGCAGGTCGTAAGGCTCCTTCACACTGAGCCAACCAATCGCGCGCGGTTGCGCAGCTTCCTGCAGCTCGCGACTGAGATATACAAATCCGGACCCATAACCTGACAACATCCACTTGTGTCCCGTAGCACACAACGCATCGATCTTCATTCGCTTCACATCGATCGGAAACACGCCCGCAGCCTGGCTTGCGTTCACCACGAGAGTGTGACTTCCCTTAATGCCCGCAAGCTCTTCGAGATCGGAACGAAAGCCGTTTGAGTATTGCACGTAACTCAACGAGATGATGCCCGTACGCGTGTTCATCGCCGCCCGTAGATGATCGGGCTGCACCACACCATCCGACGACTTCACGAGGTGGACCGGAATGCGTCGATGTATCCACGGAATCGTCGTCACCGGAAACTCCAGATCACACGAGATCACTTCACCGTGTTTCTCCAACGCGTCGACGATCACGTTCATGCCGCTCGACGTGTTAGTCGTGAATCCGATCTCATCCGGCTCGGCATTGATAAAACGCGCAACCTGCGCCCGCACCTCCTCGCGGCGCACCAGCCATTCATCCCAGTGCACGTCGCCATCATTCATCATCTGCTCGTAATACAGCGCCCCCGCCTGCGCTGTCGCGCGCGCCAACGGCCCAGCCGCCGCCGTGTTGAGATAGACGGAGTTTTCCGTAACCGGAAACTGACTACGAACGTTTGACCAATCAATCATTACAGATCCGTATTTATCCGTGGCTCAGATCGATTCCTTATAAGCTTCGAGGTTTTCCTGGATCTTTTGCAAGAGGCGCGACTTGAGGGTGTTGGATTGTAATTTTTCGGGTGAGACTGGTTGCCACTTGCCGGGAATCAACACTTGCGAGTCTATAAAGGCTTCGATCGCTTCCTGCAGGCCGTCAATCCTGATCTTGCTCTTCATCGCGATCACTTCTTCGATGATCCACGTCACGGCGTCGCCGGTGATGCGATGGCGATGATTGATGATCGCCGAACGCTCCTGCAAAGTCTTCAACACCATTTCAATTGGACCGCCGAGCGCAGCGACTAGTTTTAGATAACACGCCTGAAAGTTTTTCACATGCGCTGAGCTCGTGGGCGTGAGCTTCAGATCTTTGCGACCAACGTACGATGCCGCCATCGTGCGCAGGAAGATCTCGTCGGGCATATACGCGCTCTCATCGTCAGCGCGCACGATCGATTGCGCGACGTAATATGCGGGCAAGTGTCGCAGCAGATTGCGAATCAGAAACACCGGACTGTGTGTGAAACCGTCCGGCAGTTTTTCAATACCTTTCGACACTTTGCGGTCCTCAAAATAACTGAGGCTGCGATCGAAGTCGCGGATCTGCTGCCCTGCATTTTTCAAGAGATAACAGATCTGCTCGGGAGTGAAACCGATGCGCCACAACATGCGTCGGTCACGTTCGCACGCAAACGCCTTATCAAAGACGGCCAAACACTTCGCATCCTTAAACTGCTCCAGCCGCTTCTTCGTTCCCGTCTCGATGAAATCCATCGCCTGTGCGAAGACCTGGACGAGCGTTCTGGCCCAACGACGCTGTTCCGCGAGTGAAGCCGAGTAACGATCGACGTCCTTGAAACGATACTTGTCGTGCTTCGCGGCAAACTGGCGAATCGATCCGTAGTCGAGCACGGCGCCGCTGGCGAGCATGTTGTCGCCGTCCCACGAAAGCCAGTTGAAGATGTATTCCTCTTCGAGCACCGCGGCAAACTTCGCATACGAACGCGCGAAGTAGTCGAGCGCGGTCGTGTAGCGGAGCTTTGGATCCCCCGGCATCACCCAGACGCCGTTTTCAACTTCACGATCGATGAAGTAATCGACTGACGCTTTCAGCTCCTCGTGTCTCCCCTGTTTGAGATAACGAAACATGTGCGCCGGTCGCACGAGATTAGGCGCACTGCGTACGCCGATCGCGGTGCCGTCCGGATAAGCGATCACGGTGAGACAGCGTTCGGTCGGAATGCCTTGCCGGTAAAAGATCTCCGACATCACTGCGCTGCCGAGCATCTCGTCGAGCTCTGCGAGTCCTGATGAATAACCGTGAGTGAAGTCGCCGGTCGGCAGCGCGCTCTTTGCTTCCTGCGCGCCGGGACTGAGAATCGTTGCCCCCGTGCCGCGGCTCGAGATGTCAAAGATCAGGTTCGCGCTCTTGATGTAACCATTCCAGATGCTGCGACCGTCGCCGGACGTCTTGCCTTGCTTGTTGCGATGTTGCGTTTGCAGATAACGCGTCGCCATGAAGTGGTTGGGCTTGATCGTCTCCGGCGGATACTTCTTGCCCTGCTCGAGATCGTATTCGTTGATGATCTGCAGCGAGAACGTGTCGAGGATTGCTTGTTCGAGTTCTTTGTCGATGCTGTGCGGCTGATCGGCGGTGATGAGGCCCATCTCTTTCGCGAGCGGAAAATTGAAATAGACGACACGACCCTGCGGGCGATAGCGCGCCCGGTAATCTACATAACCATCCGGGCTAACACTCCGCCAGGGATGCGTACCATCTACTTCCTTGAATTTCTCATACATATTGCGCGGGTATGAGAATGGCAACTGCACAGAGTTTGCCACAAAGCAGCGGCGAACGGACAAATTATTTGCGTCGTCGCTTCGGAGTTTCTTGTTTCGCGGTTTCGCGTTTTGGTGAGAGCCACACTGTGGTCAATGCGGGTAAGTCGAGGATGTTGTCTGCAATCGCGAAGCTTTCGTTGCCGCCGTAAGCTGTGGAGTTGGTGTTGATGACGACTTGATACTCGCCTTCGTTTGGTAAGGCGAGACGATAGGCTTTGCGCGGGACGGCGGAGAAGTTGCAGACGCAGATTAGTTCGCGATCTTTGGAAGAGGAACGGCGCATGAAGGCGACGATGTTTTCAGAAGCGTTGTTGACGTCGATCCATTCGAAGCCGGCAGGATCGCTGTCGACTTCCCAAAGCGCGTTCTCGTTGTCGTAGAACGCATTCAGATCGCGAATCAGAGTTTGCACGCCACGATGCAGCGGATCGCCGAGCAAGTGCCAGTCCAAACTCTCCGTCTCGGTCCACTCGCGCCACTGCCCAAACTCCCCACCCATGAACAACAACTTCTTCCCCGGGTGCGCCCACATGTAGCCATACATCGCCCGCAGCGTCGCGAACTTCTGTTCGTTCGTGCCCGGCATCTTGTTCAGGAGCGAGCCCTTCATGTGGACCACTTCGTCATGCGAAAACGGCAGAATGAAATTCTCACTCCACGCGTAGAGCAAACCAAACGTCAACGCATTGTGATTACCGGCGCGAAACAGCGGATCGGTCTGGAAGTATTTCAACGTGTCGTGCATCCAGCCCATGTTCCACTTGAAATCAAACCCGAGCCCGCCGCTATGCACCGGTCGACTCACCGCAGGCCACGCTGTCGATTCCTCCGCGATCATCATGATTCCCGGACAAGCTCGATGGGTCACTTCATTCAACTCTTTCAAAAACGAGATCGCCTCGAGGTTCTCGCGACCGCCGAACTGGTTCGGCACCCACTCGCCTTCCTTGCGGCTGTAGTCGTGATATAGCATCGAAGCGACTGCATCTACGCGCAGGCCGTCGATGTGAAACTCCCTGAACCAATACAAAGCGTTCGCGAGTAGAAAATTGCGCACCTCGTTGCGGCCGTAGTTGAAGATGTAAGTGCCCCAATCGGGATGCTCGCCCTTGCGCGGATCGAGGTGCTCGTACAACGCCGAGCCGTCGAAACGCCCGAGCGCCCATGCGTCTTTCGGAAAGTGCGCCGGCACCCAATCCATGATTACGCCGATGCCTTGTCGATGCAGGTAGTCGATCAAGTAACGCAGATCGTCGGGTTCACCGTAACGCGCGGAAGGCGCGTAGTAGTAACTTACCTGGTAACCCCACGATGGTCCATACGGATGTTCTTTGAGCGGCAGAAACTCGACGTGCGTGAAGCCCATCTCCTGCACGTAAGCCGCGAGCGGCTCGGCCATCTCGCTATAAGTGAACGGCCGGTTCTCTTCCTCGATCTTTCGCCGCCACGAACCGAAGTGCACTTCGTAGATCGAGAGCGGCTGGCGCCAGTGTTCGCGCGACGCGCGTGCGTTAAGCCACTTCGTATCGCGAAATTTGTATTTCGATTCATAAATGATCGACGAAGTGTTCGGCGGAGCCTCGGCGTGCTGCGCGTAAGGATCGGCTTTGAGAATTTTTTGACCAGCCGGCGTGCGAATCTCAAACTTGTAGAGCATGCCCGGCGTGAGTTTCGGAACGAACAACTCCCACACGCCGGAATTGGCAACGCGACGCATCTGATGCTCGCGTCCGTCCCAGCCGTTGAAATCACCGGCGACACTCACGCTCGCGGCTTGCGGCGCCCACGCGGCAAACGCGACGCCGCGCGTACGTCCCTGCTTCGCGATGTGCGCGCCGAGCTTCTGGTAGATCTCTTCGTGTTTGCCTTCGCCGAAGAGATAGAGATCGATCTCGCCGAGCGTCGGATCCACGGGCTTTTTGATCGGTTTGCTCATTAGAGAGCGGGAACGGGTTCGGCGATACGCGAGAAGATGTCCGCGCCGTTGCCTTTGTCGGGCCGATTGCTTTTCGCTTCGGCCAGCAACTCGAGAAACTGTTTAAGCGGCGCTGCGAAACCCAACTGAGTTTGCAGATCGATCAGGCGCGCGGCGTAGCGCAACACCTGAATCGTCTCGATGCCGGCGAGATCGGAAAAGAACCAGCCGCAACTCGTAAACATCAACAACGCGCTGCGTTGCATCTCCAACAACTGAAACACGCGCTCGCGCTCTGTTTCACTTAACGAACGACGCGCGTGATGCGTCAGAAACTGATCGCGCGCACTCCCATCCAACAACACGTCGATGTAATCGTTTCGCGCGGCCCACGGATCGCGCAACAGTTGGCCGCCGCTGTTTTCAAACTTCACTGCCGCATCGTCGCGCAGGAAGTTCAATGCGATTCGCAAAGGATCGCGCCACGCCTGGTTCCAACCTGTTTCACCGCCGGTGTGACAACCGCAATCGCGCGTCCAACGTCCGACGCCGTGCGCACAACTCCACGAGCTTCCCTCGCCTTGAAGTCCGTTGTCGATCTCCACGGCAAACTCCGGCGGATGCGCATCGAGATACTCGCCGTAGTTTGTGACCCGGAAGCCGGCTTGCTTTGCTTCGACACCGAGCGCGTAAGCCAGAGCGAGATCGCCGAACTTGAAATGGTGTCCGTAAGTTTCGCCGTCGGTTGCGACGTTCACGAGATCGCCGCGTTGTGCCGTGTGAACGAATCGTTCCACGAGAGCGCGACTCGATGTGAGTGCTTTTTCGAACGCGATTGCTCGCGCTAGCGGACCGTCGTAGAAAAAAATCGTGATCGAACGACCGGAGTCGGTTGGGTGCTCGAAGCGATACGGGCGGGTCGTGTCGATCTTGCCGCCGCTGACGTCAGTCCACTCAGAATTAACAAAAACACGCTTGGCCTGGTCGGGAGCGAGGATCACGTAACGCAAACCTTGCTCGATCAAGACGGCGAGTGTTGCATCGTTCGCGGCTGTTTCCGGTAACCACAACGCTTCAGGCTCGCGGCCAAAACGAAAACGAAAATCCGCCACGCCCCAGACGACTTGCGTCAAACGATCGCGTTCGTTGCAGAGCGGCAGGATCGCGTGACCGTAAGCCTGCGCGATTGCGTTGCCGTGTCCGCCACGTTGGGCAACGCTCTCGCGGTCGGCAGCAACAATGTGTTGGTAAGTATCAGCGTGGTGACGTTCGAGCCAGGAGAGCAATGTCGGACCGAAGTTGAAACTGATCCGCGCGTAGTTGTTCGCCACCGCGTTCGGCGCATAGCACTCATCGTGAATACGCTCATTCCAGTCGTGATACGGCGCCGCGCTCGGTTCTGCTTCGACTTCGCCTGTCCAGGGGTTTTCGCGTGGAGGTTGGTAGAAGTGGCCGTGAATTATAAGAGCAGTCATACACTGACAGGATTACAGAATTCACACGATTGTGAAAGTAAAGGAGGTGAAAGTGGAAGTGAAAGTAGAGGTAAAAGCAGAATGAAACTGTTTCAGGCATCTTGTAAACTTTGTCAATCTTGTCTGACGAAGGCGAGGCGCGCTGCTCCAAGCAGGCCGGCGTTATCACCGCACTGCGCCGCGGCGATCTTCACCTGCTGCGCCGTCGCACGCACCGCGCGTTCGTTCACTTCGTGCTGCATGTGCGACGCAAAGAGCGTCCAGCCGTTCACGACGCCGCCCGCAATAACGATGATCTCAGGATCGATGATGTTAATGAGATTCGCGAGACCGATGCCGAGATACGTCCCAAACTTTTTGAAGACACTCAACGCGAGCTCGTCGCCGTCTCTGCCCGCATCGTAAACACGTTCCGCCGTCAGCCCCTCACGATTCAACACCGACGAAGGAAACTGCGACAACTGCTCCCGCGTCATTCGCACGATCGCCGTCGCCGATGCAAACAACTCCAGACAACCGATATTCCCGCACTTACACTTCAAGCCCGAAAATGGATCGACCGTCGTGTGCCCAATCTCACCTGCCGAACCGTGCGCGCCGCGCCACAACTCACCATCGAGTATCACGCCGCCGCCGACACCCGTTCCCAACGTGACACTAACGACGTCCTGACAACCGCGCGCTGCGCCCAGCCACATCTCGCCGACCGCAGCCGCGTTCGCATCGTTCTCCAGCAACACGGGCCAGCCGAGTCGATCTTCGAGCACGGTTTTTAACGAGTAGTTAGTGAGTGAAGGAAGGTTCGGCGCCTGGACCACCTTGTCGTTCTTATTGTCGACCGTACCCGGCACCATGATCGACGCCGCGACGATCGGTGGAGCACCATTGCGACTCGAAGCGCCCGCCGCAGTGACCAGAGCATTGACGACGCAATCGGGAGTCTCGCCTTTTGGCGTTGGTTGCTTTGATTGCTGGTGGATGGTCCCCGAACCGTCGATCAGCGCGCTGCGCAGATACGTTCCGCCTAAGTCGACTGCAAATACCAACCCCTGACTGTCTGATTCAGGCATCCGGCTCAACCGTTTCAAACGGTCTCTTCAACAGGCTCCAGACGCGGCGACTCGGCTGTCATTTCACCGCGCGACAAGTTTCGTGTGATTAACGTTCCGGCAACGATCGCAACGAGCAGAAACAGCACGCCCGCGAGCCATTCTTTAAAGATCAGTTTACCGATACCAAAGAGCGTTCCGTAAATTAAAGCCACGCCGAGAATCCAATTCGCGAATTGCAGCGACAAGCGCCCCTGCGCGTGCGCAGCGGCGTGGCCGGCCTGGGCTGCGACCCTGGTCCAGCCTGGCCCTTCTGGTCTAACGCGCTCGTAAAACGCGATCAGTTTTTCCTTCGGCTCGGGTGCGGTCAGGTAGGTCGTCACGAGCCAAACGACTGTCGTGATGCCCACCGTCACCAGCATGAGATAAGCGAACTGCCTGGGACTACCGCTATCCCATTTCAAAACAACTTGCAGGAAGATCGAAACGACGGCCGCGGCGATCATCGCCGATACTTCGGACCACGCATTGACGCGCCACCAGAACCAACGCAGCAACAGCACGGTACCGGTGCCCGCGCCCGTGACCAGCAACACCTTCCACGCGTCCTGAATTGAGGTCATGTAAAAGGTCACGATCACCGAGGTGATCATCAGCAACACGGTAACGATCTGTGAGGCGATCACGTAGTGTCGCTCGCGACCGTCACGCTTCACGAAGCGTCGATAGAAGTCGTTGATGACGTACGACGCGCCCCAGTTAAGTTGTGTGCCGATGGTCGACATGTACGCGGCAGCGAATGCAGCGAGCATGAAGCCACGCAAGTAAGTCGGAAACACGTTTGGATCGAGCAGCGTTTTGATATAACCGGATTCTTTATCGGCGAGCGTGGGATAGAGGATCAGTGAAGCGAGCGCGGTCAGGATCCAGGGCCACGGCCGGAGCGCATAGTGAGCGACGTTGAACCAGAGTGTTGCCAGTAGTCCTTCGCGTTCGTTCTTGGCGGAAAAGATTCGTTGGGCCACGTAACCGCCACCGCCGGGCTCAGCGCCGGGATACCAGGTGGACCACCACACAACGCCGAGGTAAACGAAGAAAGTGATCGCCGGCATCCAGGCGGAGTTCAAGTCGGGAAAGAAAGCGAGGCGCGAGCCCGCACCAGTCGCTGCATCCATCGCGCCCATCTTAGTTTTCAACTGATCGATGCCGCCGACCGCGTTGACCGCGAAGATTGCAAGCAGGATCACCATTCCCATCTTGAGGGCAAACTGAAACATGTCGGTAACCAACACGCCCCACAAGCCTGAGATCGTCGTGTAGAACGCGGTGAAGACCAGCATGCCGATCACGATCTTGAGAGCCGCCGTCTTGTCGAGGCCGAAAGTGATCTCGAGAATCTTCACCATCGCGAGGTTTACCCAACCAAGGATGATGCAGTTGATCGGCAGTCCTAAATAGAGAGCGCGAAAGCCGCGGAGGAAAGCGGCGGGTTTGCCGGAGTAACGCAGTTCAGCAAACTCGATGTCGGTCATGACGCCGGCGCGTCGCCACAGCCGGGCGTAGAGAAATACGGTAAGCATGCCGCTCATCACGAGGTTCCACCAGAGCCAGTTACCGGCGATGCCGTTACTGGCGACGAGGCCAGTGACGACGAGTGGCGTATCGGCGGCGAACGTTGTCGCGACCATCGAGGTGCCGGCGAGCCACCACGGCACGTTGCGACCCGAGAGAAAGAATTCACTGGTGCTGCCGGTGGCCTTGCGGGCGTAGTAGAGGCCGATGCCGAGATTGAAAAGGAAATAGGCGGCTATTACAGACCAGTCCAATATTGAAAGTTTCATAGTTTCGGCCCCGGGCGTCGCATTGTAGGGTTTAAAGGCGCTGCTTGGGGGCTGATCTCACGTTATGCGGCCCGTTCTGTCAAGCAAAAAAGATTAATGGACTAGTGACGTTGCGCTGATGGGTCCTTAGGACCGGGGTTTTATGCGAGCCTTTCGCGCAGAAGGTGGTCACGCTGGCGGAAAGCGTGGGTCAACGATTACCATTTGCCGCAGGCTACCAAACATGTCGGGTGAATTCATAGTTGCAGGTCTGGCGCTGATCGGCATTGTCATCGTCGTGTCGGCATTGCTGTCCGGCGTGATCGATCGCAGTGGCTTTCCGCAGGTCGCGGTGTTCATCGCGATCGGCGCGGCCCTCGGACCAGCCGGTCTCAACGTCTTCAACCTGACGCTCGACTCGGCAGTCCTGCGCGTCGTGGCGACGTTGAGCCTGACGCTGGTCCTGTTCACCGACGCAGTGGCGCTCAACATCAAGGAGGTACGCCGTCACTCTGGTCTCGCGTTTCGAATGCTCGGCCCGGGCACGGTCCTGCGCGCCGCGGTCACCGCGCTTGCCGCGTGGTGGTTACTGAAAATACCACCTGCCTATGCTGCGATTCTCGGCGCGGCCCTCGCTTCGACAGATCCCGTGCTTTTGCGCGGACTACTACGCCGGCGAGATGTTCCGGTTGAAGCGCGCCAGGCACTGCAACTCGAAAGCGGACTCAACGACGTCGTGTTGTTGCCGATCGTCATGATCGCGCTCGCTCTCTCCGGTCATCCCGAGGTCAGCGGCAGTCTCGCGAAGCTCGGACTGGACCTCTTTATTCTCGGCCCGGGCGCGGGCATCGCGATCGGACTCGTCGCGGTCGCGGCCCTCGATCTCGTGCGCAAACGCACGGGCGTGCGACGCGACTACGAATCGCTCTACTCGCTCGGCGTCGCTTTCACGGCTTACGCCGCCGCCGAAGCAGTTCACGGCAGCGGCTTTCTCGCCGCGTTCGCCGCCGGAATGACGATCGCCGCGCTCGACGTCGAACTCTGCGATTGTTTTATCGAGTATGGCGGCGTGACGGCGGAGATGCTGCTGTTGTTTACATTCGTGATCTTCGGCAGCTCCTTGATCTGGACGGGCTTCTCCAGTCTTAACTGGCCTACCGTGATCTTCGCGGTCGTGGCGCTGCTGATTCGCATTCCGATTTATCTACTCTCGCTCATCGGTTCGCACGTCGATCGGCGCGGGCGTTTGATAATCGCGTGGTTTGGACCAAGCGGGCTCAGCTCCCTGCTGCTGGTGCTGATTCCGGTGTTTGCCGGTTTGCCGGGCAGCGACAGACTCTTTTCAGTCTGCTCGCTCATCGTTTTGTGTTCGGTGGTTATCCACGGCGGGTCGCCGATGCTACTCGCGCGTTTCTGCAAGGAAGATAAGTCGAAACAAACGCCCGAGCTCGAAACCGCGGTCGCGACGGCTTTATCTGAACTGCAACGCGGCGAGCCAGGCGTGGTCCAACCCGTCTCAGCCGCCGTGCCACCGGTCAACGAAGCACCGATCGAAGCTGCTTCGGAACCGGGCGCGCAAACGATCACGCTCGAAGAATTGGAACGTCTGCGCCGGCTCGGCGAGCCGTTGACCCTGCTCGACGTGCGCACGGAACGCAGCCTCGAAACCAGCGAGTCGATGGCCGAGGGCGCGGTTCGCATGCCGCCCGAACACGTCGTCGAACAAGCACGCGAACTACGACTGCCAAAGGAGGCGTGGCTGATCGCCTACTGTGCTTGACCAAACGAAGCGACCAGCGCCCGGGTGGCGCAGGAACTTCGACAAGCAGGTTGGACCAAAGCGCGGGCGCTAATCGGCGGCTGGAACGCGTGGCTCGACGCGAAGCTACCGGTCGAACCGCTTCGTCGATCCACGGCCTCCGTCTCTGCCAGATGAAACAACTGCTGACCATCCTGCTGATCATGCTTGCCGGACTCCCCGCTCAAAGTCAGAATCGACCGCGCGCTCGCGACCTCGGCGTCAAAGTCGGCATTCTTCCGACTGGTCCACTCAACGCAATCACCGATGTAAACGGCGTGCTCGTCGGCCACACGACGTTGATTCGGGGTGACAACGTGCGTACCGGCGTCACGGCAATTCTGCCGCATGGCGGCAACCTCTTTCGCGAGAAGGTCCCCGCCGCGGTGTTCGTCGGCAACGGCTTCGGCAAACTCGCCGGCTCGACGCAGGTCAACGAGCTCGGTGAAATCGAAACACCGATTCTGTTGACCTCGACTCTCAGCGTGCCGCGCGTCGCCGATTATCTGCTCGATTACATGCTCGCGCTGCCGGGCAACGAAGACGTGCAGTCGATCAATCCCCTCGTCGGCGAAACCAATGACGGTTATTTAAATGACATTCGCGGCCGCCACGTCACACGCGACGACGTGCTCGCGGCGATCAAAGGCGCAAAATCCGGCGCGGTTGCGGAAGGTTCGGTCGGCGCGGGCACCGGCACAGTCGCTTTCGGATTCAAAGGCGGCATCGGCACGGCTTCTAGAAAACTGCCGGCAAAGCTCGGCGGTTACACTGTCGGCGTGCTCGTACAAACAAACTTCGGCGGCGTGCTGACGATCAACGGCGCGCCGGTCGGCCAGGAGTTGGACCGTTACTACCTCCGCGAAGAGCTCACCCAAGCAGCGCACAAAAGCGACCGCAAAGAAACGGACGCCGACGGCTCGATCATCATCGTTATCGCCACGGACGCGCCGGTTGACGCACGCAACCTCGAGCGCATGGCCGCGCGCGCGATGATGGGACTAGCCCGCACGGGCGCGGCCGGCAGCAGCGGCAGCGGCGACTACGCCATCGCCTTCTCGACTGCTGAAGATGTTCGCGTCCGTACGCAGAGCCCAAGCGAACGCAACGCGCCGCGCAGTGTCAAAACGCTCGCAAACGACGCGATGTCGCCGTTGTTCCTGGCGGTGATCGAATCGACCGAAGAGGCCATCTACAACTCGCTGTTCAAAGCTACGACCGTCAGCGGCAAGGGCCATACCGTCGAGGCGCTGCCGTTGGACCGTACGGTCGAGATCCTCCGCAAGCACGGCCTGATCCATTAAATGTTTGCCCATGGGACCGCAGGCGTCTCGCCTGCAATTGGCAAGATGGCCCAACCCCTGAAATGCAGGCGAGACGCCTGCGGTCCCATGGGCAAACAGTTGTCGCTCTATCACGACAAGTTCACGGTGGTCTAACCTTTTCTTATTCTCGGGAAAAGTGTTTGACACTCGTGATGGCCCTGCTTAGAATCCAAATGAACCCCCACAACTAAATCTCTTGAAGGGAGCAACACGGTGGCGACGAAACTGAACGTTCGTGTCAATCGAAAACGACCGGAGTCGATGACACGCCAGATTCGCGAACAACTCGATGCGCTTATTGATGCAGGAACATTAGCAGCGGGAACTCTGCTTCCCAGCGAACGTGATCTTGCCAACACACTCGATGTAGCGCGCAACGTTGTTCGTGGGGCTTATGAACAATTGATGGAAATGGGTAAGTTGCGGAGCGAAGGCCGCAGGGGACGAAGCGTGAGTCGCAGCGGAAGCGGAGGCGGCACGAAGAAACGCTCGACCAAATCATCGACGAAGACTTCCAAGTCGTCGAAGACCAAGTCGCGCAAGAAATGATCCCTCATTCTCGCGTTAGACCAATTCCCCCTTCACAGCGGTCGCTGATCAGTTAACCCTTATTCACTCGCCAGCGGACTTTCTTTGCCCAGGGAGATGATCTCGTTTCTAATCGCCTTACGTTCAGCCAGCAGTCGAACAAAGAATCGTCTCCTCACCAGAAAGAACATCAAAACGCGCAGGCCCGCGATCGATCGCTCCAAGTCTTCAAAGAAGATGATCGCCAGGTAGCCGGAGACTGGGATGACCAGCAGGACGAGCGCCGCGGCCCACCAGCCGAGCAACAGATAACCCGTCATCGCCAGCACCAACCACGTTAGCGGAAACAGCAGCATCGCCGAGATGATCTTGATCGTTGAGACGACGTCTTCCGAGTCGCGCGAGAACTTAGTCGCGAGATAACCGCCGAGTCGGTAAGCCGGATAGTGCGCGATTGTGCCGGCGAGCGCCGGTCCGAGCATCAACAGAAACAACAGCGATCGTTTGATGATGCTCTTAAACACGTTCCAGGTTGACGAAGGCGGCGCGAGCTCCTCGGCGTCGACTCCCGCCTGGTTCAACTCTTCTTCAAAACGAATCATGCGCTGCTCGAGCCGCCGAAGGCGTTCGGGTTGATGTCCTTCGAGAATCACGTACGCCTTCACGAAACGTTGTTGCAGACGCAGCTCGTCTTTCAAACTGTCGCCGTCCTGCGTTTCGGCTGAGAAGATTCGTTCCGCGCGCGCGATCGTTTGTAGTGCTTCTTCGTGACGCGCGTCGAGAATCACTTCGCGCAACGCCTGTTCGATCTGTTTCGAGAGTTGCCGCACTGCTTCACGCGGCGGGTTGCCATCGGGATCGAGTTTAACCGGAGTGACCGCGAGGGGAGCGCCGAAGTAGAGCAACGCGGAACTGCGAAAGCGTGTTTTGGAAGTGTAGTAAAGACCGGCCGGAACGATCTTCAGGTTCTTGACTTCGCCGGTCGACGCAGCGGCCAATGCGATGCGCGCCGCGCCCGTCTTGATCGGCCGCAAACCGGGTTCATCGTGCGAGACGCCTTCAGGACAGATGCCGATCGTGCCGCCTTTCGCGAGCAGCTTGCGCGCGGCGACAAACGTCTCTTCGTTCTTCGTCACGTCCTGGCCTTCGTCCTGCCGCCGGTAAACGGGCAACGAGTCGAGCGCCTTCACGAGATAGCCGATGACCGGCATGCGAAACAGCGGCGCTTTCGCGAGAAACGAAACGCGTCGCGGCGCTAAACACAGAAGAAAAACGGGATCGACGAGGGCGTTGGGATGGTTAAGAACGAAGATCACCGGCGTGTCGAGCGGGACGTGCTCGAGTCCCGTGACCTCGATGCGTTGAAAGTAGATCCTGAGCGCGAGCCGAACCAGCGAAACTATGAGGCGACGGATCATTGTGCAATAATACTCACGCTTTCCCAACTGGTTCAAAATTCATTTTTACGAGGCAGAACATGAAGCGCATCGTTGTTTTTGTTCCCGTCCTGTTGCTCGTGCTGGCTTCGCTGGCGAGCGCCCAAACGCGCACCTACACGATCGAAGATTTGCTGAAAGTGCGCCGCGTCGATAATCCGCGCGTGTCGCCTGACGGACGTCACGTGGTCTTCACGATCGGCGACGTCAACTACGACGCGAACCGGGTCGTGACGCAGATCTACGTCGTACCGATCGAGGGCGGCGAGATAAAGCGTCTGACGAGCGCCGATAGCTCGTCGAGCGCGCCGCGCTGGTCGCCCGACGGCAAGAAGATCGCGTACACGAACGGCGGGCAAATCTGGGTGATGGACCACGACGGCGATCACAAGGAACAAGTGACTAAGATCTCGACCGGCGCCGCCGGGCCGGTGTGGTCGCCGGACGGAAAATGGATCGCGTTCACGTCTGACGTTTACCCCGACTGCAACGGCAACGACGAGTGCAACAAAAAGCGCGACGAGCAGGCGGACCAGAGCAAAGTGAAAGCGCACATCATCAGCCGTTTGCTTTACAAACATTGGGACGAGTGGCGCGACGTGAAGCGAACGCACGTGTTCGTCGTCGCGAGCAAAGGCGGCGCGGCGCGCGAGATCACGACTGGCGATTATGATTCGCCGCCGTACGCGGCTTCGAGCGCGGTTGATTACTCCTTCTCGCCTGACTCGACGGAGATTGCTTATCTGCGGAATCCGGATAAGGTCGAAGCTACTTCGACCAACAGCGACATCTACGTGATGAACCTCGCGAGCGGCGCGGTCAAAAACATCACGCAGCGCAATCACGGCTACGACGTTGATCCAATCTACACGCGCGACGGCAAGTTGATCATTTATCGTTCGCAAGCCACGGCTGGTTTCGAAGCGGATCGCTGGCGCTTGATGGCTTACGACCGCGCGACCGGCGCGAGCACCGAATTGACGCGCGGATTCGATCAGCAAGTCGAAGGCGTGACGTTGTCTCCTGACGGAAACACGATTTACATCACGGCGAACGAGCGTGGTAAAGAACCGATCTTCAAACTGCCGATCACCGGCGGCGTACCGCAGAAAGTCGTTCCCAACGTTTACGCCACCAACGTGCAAGTCACACCTGACGGCAACAGGTTTGTGTTCGTCGCCAGCACGGTTGCCAAGCCCGCAGAGATCTACACGGCGAATATCAACGGCAGCGGCGTCAATGCGCTGACGACGGTAAACGAGCAACTCATGAGCCGCGCGAATCTCAAACCGGCCGAAGACGTGGAATGGACCGGCGCGATGGGCCACAAGATTCACGGCTACATCGTGAAGCCGAACAACTTCGATCCGAATAAGAAATGGCCGCTGCTGGTGTTGATTCACGGTGGTCCACAAGGCGCGTGGAACGACGCTTGGGGTTATCGCTGGAACCCGGAGGTGTTTGCGAACGCAGGCTACGTCGTGTTTACGCCGAACCCGCGCGGCTCGACCGGTTACGGCCAACAGTTCGTCAACGAGATCAGCGGCGATTGGGGCGGCAAGGCTTACGTCGACATCATGAACGGCGTCGCCGACGTGTTGCGCCGCAATCCGTATCTCGATCGCAATCGCATCGGCGCGGCGGGCGCGAGCTACGGCGGCTACATGATCAACTGGATCCTCGGACACAACAACGATCCGCGTTTCCGTTTCAAAGTGCTCGTCTCGCACGACGGCGTTTACAACCTGGAGAGCATGTACGGCGCGACTGAAGAACTCTGGTTCCCCGAGTGGGAGTTCAAAGGTACGCCGTGGACCAACCCGGCGATGTACAGCC
>DASXXL010000447.1:0-6128 GCA_036503085.1 Pyrinomonadaceae bacterium
CGATTCGTCCCCGCCAAGCTTCACATAACCACCGAGCGGAATCGCGGAAACGCGGTAATCGGTGTCGCCCCACTTCCGGCCAAACAGGCGCGGGCCAAAACCGACCGAGAAGGTCTCGACGCGAATGCGAAAAAGTTTGGCAACGATGAAGTGGCCAAACTCGTGTAACACAACCGCGGATCCGAGGATGAAAATGAACGCGAGCGGGACAATCAAATAAGTCATTCAGTACCCTTTTCTACCCCAAACCACCTTAGACTCGACTGTTCGGAGTGAGGTTGTAAACGAGTTTACAAGATTCAACCACAGATTGCACAGATTACCTCCGTGGCAGCGATGCGGGCCGCGCGATCGGCAGCCAAAATGGTCTCGATGTCGCGCGCAGGCTGATTTTTGTGATTATTCATAACGTTTTCGACAACGTGCGGAATCTCCGTCAGGTCGATTCGCTGATCCAGAAACGCGCCGACGGCCTCTTCATTAGCAGCGTTCATCGCCGCCGGCAGCGTGCCGCCTTCGCTGAGCGCGCGATAGGCCAGCGGAATGCACGGAAAACGTTCCAGATCCGGCGCTTCGAAATGCAAACGCGAGATCGCCGTCAGGTCGAGCGGCGGTAATTGGCAAGCGTGGCGCTCGGGATAAGTCAACGCGTACTGAATCGCGTGGCGCATGTCGGTAATTCCCATCTGCGCGATCACAGAGCCGTCGATCAGTTCGATCATCGAGTGCACCACCGATTCGGGATGAACGACGATGTCGATCTCCTCCGGGCCGAAGCCGAAAAGCCAATGCGCTTCGATGACTTCGAGTCCTTTGTTCATCAACGTGGCGGAGTCGATGGTGATCTTCGCGCCCATGCTCCACGTGGGATGCCGCATCGCTTCGGAGACGCTGGCGTGCTTCATCTCGTCTGTGTTTTTTGTGCGAAATGGGCCGCCGGAAGCGGTGAGAATGATGCGCCGCACTTCTTCGCGGCGTTCACCACGTAAACATTGATGCAGCGCATTGTGCTCGGAGTCGATTGGCAACAACTCGGCGCCTGATTCTTTCGCGGCGCGCGTCATAAGTTCGCCCGCCATCACGAGCGTCTCTTTGTTGGCTAATGCGACGCGCTTGCCGGCTTCGAGCGCGCGCAACGTCGGCAGGAAGCCCACCGCGCCGACTGTGGCCGACACAACGCAGTCCGCTTCGGGGTGCGTTGCGACTCCAACCAATCCTTCTTCGCCGCTCACGATGCGCGGCAGATCGACGTCGCGTTCGAACAACTTCGCGCGCAACTCGTGGGCCAACGCTTCGCTTTCCACCGACACGAGCTCCGGCAAGTGCGTCGCGATCTGATCGGCGAGTCTTTCGACATTCGTGCCCGCGGCGAGCGCCACCACGCGCATCCGCGACGAAGTCAACGATTCAATGACACGTAGAGTGTTGCAACCGATCGAGCCGGTTGAACCGAGTATGGCAACGCCTGTGGTCTGCATCGAACGGTTCAAGCAATCAAGAGGGGGACGGGAATTTTGGAGTCGTAGGGGTCGAGAAGATCTATTGTTTGGCCTTGTGAGTTAATGTACGACGCCGCGCTCACGCGCCACGCGCTACCCTTTGTGTAAAGCAGATCGACGGAAGCGTTGACGGTCTTGCGTTCGCCGATGACCTTAAGATGCAAGGTCGCTTCGCCGCTGTTATTAACCACCTGCGCGGTGCCGGTGATGACGCTGCCGAAATCCTTCACTTCGCCGATATCGTTCTTCAACTTGTCGCTGGTGCGCAGAAAGTCTTTGGCCTTCGCGGCCGCTTCGCTATTTCCTACCGAGTAAAGCGTGAAACCGATGATGCCGCCGACAAAAATCCCGGCGATCAACGCGAGCGCAACGACCACCGTCACGACAAGCAAAACGATCTTCTTCGTGGTCATCGCCCTTCTCTTTTAGCCGTTCAAGGCGTGGAAATAGAAGCGTGCGAAATAGTAGATGAGCGGCGCGTTGAAGAGCAAGCTATCCAAACGATCGAGTAGTCCGCCGTGTCCGGGGAGAATGTTGGCGGCGTCTTTCGCGCCCGCACTGCGTTTGAGCGCGCTCTCGGCGAGATCGCCGAGAATGCCGATTACCGTCATGATGGCGGCGAGTGGCAAAGCAAATTTCAGCGGCAACTCGCGGAAGAACCAATAGTGCGCGAGCGTGGCCATCGCGAGTGCGGCGATGATGCCGCCGCCGACGCCTTCCCACGTCTTTCCCGGACTGATGGACGGCGCGAGTTTGTGTTTACCGAACGCACGCCCGATGTAGTACGCACCCGCGTCGGCGCCCATTAACACCAGAAAGAAAAACGACAGGATGTGCGCCGCAACCCGAGGATCGTGAAACATCCGCAGCGAGACGAGATAACTGCCGAGCAGCGCGATGTAGAGCACGCCGAGAATCGTCGAGCCGACTGAACCGATCATCTTGTCGAACGGCGCGCCACGCAGCGTCGCGGCCACGAGTGTGCCCGCAGTCAGGATGATGATCACAAACTGCACTAGCAGCACGTTGTAAAGATCTTCCGGAAACGTAGCGATGACGAGAATCGCCGTCGCTGCCAGAAAACCCGCGCCCGTATCGGGGTTCAAGCCGCGTTGTTTTGCGAGCACGAAAAACTCAAACAGCGCGAGCGCCATCGCCGCGATGGCCAGCGCAACAAACAGCCACTTGAGCCACGGCACCAAAATCGAAGCGATCAAAAAAGGAAGAACGATGACGGCGGTGAGAACGCGCGCGGCCCCGGAGCTTTTGCTTTCCGCTTTCTTTTCGACGCTAGGTTTCGACAAGCTAATAGTTAGTTGCAAAGTGATTTCTCTGTGCAACCTCCGTGTCCTCTGTGTCTCTGTGGTTAATATTACTTAGCAAAACCAACCACAGAGGCACAGAGGACACGGAGGTTGCACAGAGAAGAGTGGCCTGGTGATTTTGACGCAAAACCTTTCGACAATTATTTTCCGGCGACCACCAGTTTCAAACCGCCGAAGCGCCGGTCGCGGCGTTGATAATCGACCACGGCTTCGAGCAGATGAACGCGGCGGAAGTCAGGCCACAGAGTTTCGGTGACGTAGATCTCGGCGTAAGCGCTTTGCCACAAAAGAAAATTCGAAATCCGCAACTCGCCGCTGGTGCGCACCAGCAGATCGAGCTCGGGTAAGTTTCGCGTGTAGAGTTCGCTGGCGATTCGTTCTTCCGTGATTTCGTCGGGACGCGCGCCTTCGTCCATCAAGCGGCGCACGGCCGCGCGCGTGGCGTCAACAATCTCGGAGCGGCCGCCGTAATTCAAAGCGACCGTCAGGATCATGCCTTTGTTTCTGGCGGTGCGTTCGGTGGCGCGCGTGATCTCTTTGCGCACGTTTTCCGCGAGCGCGCCGATGCGGCCGATGGTTTGAAACTTGATGCCTTGTTTGTCGATCGAGTCGAGTTCGAGACGCAGGTAACGACGCAGCATGCGCATGAGGGCGTCGATCTCGTAGCGCGGACGTTTCCAGTTTTCGGTGGAGAAGGCGTAGAGCGTTAAAGCTTTGAGACCAAGGCGAGCGCCCGTATCGACCGCGGCGCGAACCGCTTCGACGCCCGCTTTGTGACCGACGATTCGCGGCTGGCCTCGTTGCGCGGCCCAGCGGCCGTTACCGTCCATGATGATCGCGACGTGCCGCGGCAAGCGGTCCCACGCGATGACGCCGAGCAACGCCTCGTCACGCGAACCCTGTTGGACTACACCAGCGAAATCAGAAAGCATACGCGAACGAGACTTTTGATCATGACGACGAGTCGTGTCAATCCGTACTTCACAGCGAGCTCAGTCTGCGTACTTCACTGAGACCAAAGTGAGGCCATGAGCGGGCGCAGTAGCGGCGATAATCGGGCGCACTCCGGTTTCGATCGCCTGGGTGATCGCAGAGTTATCAAGTTCGCCACGACCGACAGACATAAGCGCGCCCGCGATCGAGCGCACCATGTAACGCAGAAAGCCCTCGGCGCTGACTCTGATCTCGATCAGTTTGCTGTGGGAACGATCGTCGAGTGGTTCGTTGATGTCGAGAGTCGTTATGGTCCTGACTCGATCTTCGACGTCTGACTGCGCTGCGGAGAACGCGGTCCAGTCGTGGCGACCGAGAAAGAGCTCGGCCGCCTTTTGCATTTGCGCGAGGTCGAGTGGACGCGCTTCGTGATGCGCGTAGCGCGACCAGAACGGCGACATCACCTGCGCGTTCACGATACGGTAGACGTAAGTCTTGCCGATGGCCGAATAACGCGCATGAAACTCAGGCCCGACTTCTTCCGCATCGAGCACGCGCACGTCTTTCTCGATATTGCCATTGATCGCCGCGCGCAACTTCTGCGGCGTTATCTCGCGTTGCAGCTCGACACTCGCGACCTGTCCTTCGGCATGAACACCCGCATCTGTGCGCCCCGAGCCGTAAACGTTCACGCTCTTTCCTTCCAACAACGACAGCGCGCGCTCGAGGTCACCTTGAACAGTTCTAAATCCCTCCTGGCTCTGCCATCCGTGAAAATCCGTGCCGTCGTACTGAATGAGCAGTTTGTAGTTCATCAGCATCTGTGCAGTTCATCTGCTTTTTGTCCCTGTCCTTTAGGCCGTTTGCTTGCGACTACCCGGCTTAACAGCGGGCTCACCGAGTTTGCACGCCTCACAAATCTCCGGCTCAACCGACGCAACTCTCAACGTCGCCAACGCCACGCGCGGCACACCAACCTCTGCATTACCACCGGACCGATCGATGATCGAGGCTGCCGCAACCACATCCGCACCGGCGCGCTGCAACGCCTCGATCGTCTCACGCGTCGATCCACCGGTCGTGATCACGTCTTCAACCACCAGCGTTCTTTCACCGGGCGAAACGGTAAACCCGCGCCGCAAAGTCATCTCACCCGCTTCTCTTTCGGTCCAAATAAACCGCGCACCCAACGCCAGGGCCACTTCATGCCCGATCACGATTCCGCCAATCGCCGGGGACGCCACGAGTTGAATCCCTGCCGTCGAAAACTTCTCCGCGAGCGCTCGCCCAAACGTCTCCGCCTTTTCCGGAAACTGCAGGACCAACGCACACTGAAGATACACAGTGCTGTGCAAACCACTCGAGAGTTGGAAATGGCCCTCCAACAACGCACCCGTCTTTTTGAACTCTTCGATTACTTTCTCAGCTTCCAAATTATCACCTCGATAATTTTCAGGCGTGCTACAATCCTTGCCCGAATGCCGCCTTACTCGAATTTAGTTTCCGATTCCACACTCGTTCAGGACACAATCGACCTGCTAAACACTTCGGGCGGACGCGCCGCCGCGACGGAAATCGTCGACGCTGTTTTCAAGCTTTCGCACATCGACGACGAACTCGCCGGACTACTCGTCGCTGATCTCATCAGAAACGATCGCCGCTTCAAGATCTGCGACAACACCGTCGAACTACTCGCCGACGATAGTCACTCCCGCCTGCTGAAAGATCTGGAATTCGTCGTCGTGGACGTTGAGGCCACCGGCGCGAAGACGCCGCCGAACCGCCTGATCGAACTCGGCGCTTACAAAATTCGCGGGCGCAGCATCGTCGACAAGTTTCACTCCCTCGTCAATCCCGAGATTCCGATTCCGCGTTTCGTTGCGTCACTGACCGGCATCTCGAACGACATGGTGAGACGCGCGCCCTTCTTCGCCGAAGTCGCGCCGCGCTGGCTCGACTTCATCAGCGACTCGGTGCTCGTCGCGCACAATGCACCGTTCGACACCAGTTTTCTCAATCACGAAATCTCGCGCGTTTATCCCGGCCACCGCATGGTGAACCCGCATCTCTGCACCGTCAAACTCTCGCGCCGCGTGCTGCCGGAACTGCTGAACCACCGGCTCGACACCGTGGCCGATCACTTTTCGATTCCGATTGTCAGCCGTCATCGCGCGGGCAGTGACGCGCTCGCAACCGCCGAAATCTTCATCATGCTGCTCGCGAAACTCGAAGAAGTTCACGGCGTGAAGGACCTCGCCGCTGCACGAAACTTTCAGTTTCCGGAAGTAATTTCCACCGCCGCGTCAGTCTGATCTCGCCTCAGCAGTCGCTTTAAAACCACAATCAGCAGAATTGCCGCCACGAGGCTCAG
>DASXXL010000448.1:0-2874 GCA_036503085.1 Pyrinomonadaceae bacterium
ATGTTGCCTTGCGCGTCGCGTTTGAAGAAGTCCGGATGCTGCTTCATCAACAGGCTGTCCCACGACGTGTGGTTCGCCACGATGTCGATGATGACTTTCAAGCCGCGCTTGTGCGCCTCGTTGATGAGCCGGTGCAAATCATCACCCGAGCCGTAGTCGGGATTGACCTCGTAGTAATCGCGCACGGCATACGGGCTGCCGATGGTGCCCTTCTTTTTCAACTGACCGATCGGATGAACCGGCATAAGCCAGAGAATCGTGACGCCGAGGTCTTTGAGCTCGTCGAGCCGCGCGGTGATCGCGTTGAAGGTTCCCTGTTGCGAGAAAGCGCGCGGGTAGATTTCGTAGATGACGCCGTCACGCACCCAATCGGGTACGGGTCGCGCAGACTCGCGCTGTTGCGCCAGAACGCTTGTTGCCGATGACAGAAGGAGAGTGATGAGTAACGCTGGTATGAATCGCTTAGGTTTCATGGATTCTACGACCTGGTTCGTGAACGTCGTTCACTATGAGCACTGACGCGGCGCTAATCAAAAGACTGATACCGCCGAGCACTACGACGTTGCGCGCGTCACCGCCGAGTACGCGGTTGAAGATATTCGGTATCACGAGCGACTCGACGATCTGCGGAATCACGATGAACAGATTGAACACGCCCATGTAAACGCCCATGCGCGCAGGCGGCACCGCGGTCGAAAGCATCACGTAAGGCATCGACAGGATCGAAGCCCACGCAATCCCGACGCCCGCCATGCTCGCGAACAGCAGGTACTTGTTAGTGATAAATAAAACGGAGATGAGACCAAGACCACCGCAGATCAGCGCGATGATGTGTACGGTCTTGCGACTCGTCGCTTTCGCTAACGCCGGCAACATGAACGCGACCGTAAAACAGACGACGTTGTAAGCAGCGAAACACAAACCGCCCCATTCAGCTCCGGCGGCGAACGACGGCGACTTTTCGTTGGCAGCACCAAAGACGTGATGAGCGATCGCTACGCCGAAGAATTGCCACATGCACGGCAGCGCAAACCACGTGAAGAACTGGACCACCGCGAGTTGTTTCATTGTCGCGGGCATCTCGGTGAGTGAAGCGGCAATCTCAGCAAAACCACCGAGGCATCCTTTTTTCTCAGCACGCAAGCGCTCAAACGCTTCCATGTCATCCGGCGGGTATTCTTTCGTCGTCAGTACGGTCCATACTACTGCCGCAAGAAACACGATCGCGCCGATCTTGAACGAGTATTCGACCGAGAGCGGGATACCGGTCGCCATCACGCCCACGACTCCGAGCGCAGTGAACAAGTACGGCAGTGCGTTCGCGAGTGTCTGACCGATGCCGATGAACCAGCTCTGCATCACGAAGCCGAGCGTGCGCTGTTCTTCGGGCAGCTTATCTGCCACAAACGCGCGAAACGGTTCCATCGTGATGTTGATGCTGGCGTCGAGAATCCACAGCAGACCCGCGGCCACCCACAGCGCCGACGAATCCGGCATGAAAAACAGCGCGACGCTCGCGAGGATCGCGCCGACGAGAAAGTAAGGACGGCGGCGGCCGAGACGGTTCCACGTGCGATCACTCATCGAGCCGATGATGGGTTGGATTAGCAGTCCGGTGATTGGACCAGCGAGCCAGAGATACGGAAGCGTAGCTTCGTCGGCGTGCAGATACTTGTAGATCGGGCTCATGTTGGCGAGCTGCAAGCCCCAGCCAAACTGAATGCCGAGAAAGCCGAAGCTCATGTTCCAGATCTGCCCGAAGCTCAAACGTGGTTTCTGCATCATCGATCCTCTCGACAGGATTACACGATTACAAGATTACCTTTCAGCAAAAATGGCCGCCGAGCGCCGCGGCAAACTGACCGTTAACCTTCCGCTCCTCACCATCACATCCCGGCTTACGCCCAACCGGTCGTGAAGCACGATCCCGTTTTTAAAATCCGTGTTCCAACTGATCTCCGCTTGCTTATCGTCGTTGTTAATAACGACGATCACAGCTCCTCTCGCATACGCATACTGCTGCTCGGAAACATACAAGTTAACCAACGGCGCTCTTCGCAGCGGCTCGAGTTCGTGGCGTAGTCGTATGAGCCGCTGGATGTACTCAAACAACTCCTGCTGTTCTTTAGTTCGACCGGCTGCGGTGAATGCCTCAACGGGAAAATCGCCGCGCGTCGTGGGCTCGTCTGGTCCCGTCATCGCGATCTCGTCACCGTAATAAAGCTGCGGCACGCCGCGCGCCGTCAACACAAACGTGTTCGCGAGTTTGAGACCGGCGAACGTCGCGCCCTTCTCGCTCATGAACCGGCCGTCGTCGTGACCGCCGAGCAGCGTCACGAGAATGTTCGGGTTGGGGTAGAGATAATCTCGCGCGAGCGTCTCTGGTATTTCCTTGATCGGTCCGCCTTCGGCGAACGCGTGTCGAAGTGAGTAGAACAATGGGAAGTCGAGCAGTGATTGCGCGCCTGTTTTTTGAAAGTACGACGTGTGGACCACGTCGCCATCTTTCACCTCGCCAACCACGGCGAAGGTCGGAAACTCACGCTTCAACGCCGCGTTCCAGTCGCGCCAGAAATCGTTCGGCACGTATTGCCACGTGTCCATGCGAATGCCGTCGAGCCCGGTAACACCGATCCACCACAACGTGTTTTGAATCAGATAACGCGAGCATTCTTTGTCGTGCTGGTTGAGATCGGGCAGGAAGTCGAGAAACCAGCCCTCCATCGTTTCGCGCTTCAACTCTTCAACCGGACGCGGATCGTGCAGCACCCACGTTTGGAAAACGTTTTTGAGATGGTTCGCTTTCGTGCCGTTGAACCACGTGGGCGTCGGCGGATCGTCGACCCACGGATGATACGGGCCGGTGTGATTGAC
>DASXXL010000449.1:0-1850 GCA_036503085.1 Pyrinomonadaceae bacterium
GGGCTTCACTTCCGGCGGCACTTTTCTCGGGACCGGCGACGAGACCGATCGCGTTAGATCCACCGCGGTCTCCGCTGACTTCTTCCCCTTGTTTGGTACGGCGCCGATCATGGGTCGCGCGATCCAGGCCAGTGATGCGCCAGACGACGCTCCGTGGGTCGTGGTGATCAGTTACGCACTATGGCAACGTCGTTTCGGCGGCGCCGCAGACGTAGTGAACCGGGAAATCACTTTCAACGGCCATCGCGCGACCGTCGTCGGCGTCATGCCCGCCGGATTCAACTATCCCCACGATACAGAGATGTGGTACGCGTTTCTGCTCAACCCGGCGCGCGAAGTACGCTACAACCGATACGTCGAAGTGGTGGGACGACTGAAACCCGGCGTGTCGATAGCGCGAGCGCAAAGTGAGTTGGACACGATCAACCAGCGGCTCGCGCAGAATTATGTCAAGAGTAACGAGGGCTGGGGCGTTCTTCTAACTGACTTTCGCGAACACCTCGTCGGTGAGTTGCGCACGTCGTTGTTCATGCTGTTCGGCGCAGTCGGTTTCGTGCTGCTAATTGCGGGCGCCAACGTCGCAAACCTGATGCTCGCTCGTGCAGCTTATCGACAAAAAGAGATTGCCTTACGCACCGCGCTCGGTGCGAGCCGTTTGCGAATCGTGCGGCAACTGCTGACCGAGAGCGTGTTGCTGTGGGTCGTGAGTGGCGCAATCGGCGTCGTCTTGAGCGTTTGGTTGGTCAAGTTGCTGATTGCGATCAACCCGCCGAATACTCCGCGTTTCGACGAGATCAGGATCAACTGGCAAGTGTTTCTTTTCGCCTTCGGGGTGACGATTCTGGCCGGAGTGTTATTTGGTCTCGTGCCTGCGCTGCAAACGTCACGCTTCAATCTCAACGACATGTTGAAAGAAAGCGGACGCAGCGGTGGACCAGGCGGGACGAGAAATCGCGTCGGTGGTCTGCTGATCGTTTCGGAAGTCGCGCTGTCGTTCGTGTTGCTGGCCGGCGCGGGTCTGCTGATCAAGAGCTTCGCGATGCTGCGCGACATAGATCCCGGCTTCAAACCAAACAACGTGCTCACTTTTCATGTGGATCTGCCGCCACGCAAATACAAACTGGGCGAAGGGGGCGTGCAGATTTATCAACAACTCATCGAGCAGGTGAAGCGAGTTCCGGGAGTCGAGACCGTCGGTACTGTTTCGAGTCTGCCGCTCCACGGCGACACGTTCAATCTCGGGCGCGGTGTTATTCCCGAAGGAAAAGCGGCCATCCCCGAAAACAATACGAATGCGGCGTTTCTCAACGTCTCGCTTGACTACTTCAACGCGCTCCAAATTCCGTTGAAGCAGGGCCGCTTGTTCACGGACCACGACGACATGCAATCGCCGAAGGTTGCGATCGTTAATGAAACACTGGCCCGGCAACTGTGGCCCGGCGAGAGCCCGATCGGGCGACGCCTCTGGGTCTTTTATGACGAGAAGTTTTGGCGCGAGGTCGTCGGCGTGGTTGCCGATACGAAGATGGAGCTCGACAAACCAGCGGAGTCGCAGCTGTACGTGCCTTACGCGCAGGACCAGGTCTGGGGCAGTTTGTCGTTCGTGGCGCGCACGAAGGGTGAACCAACGGCGCTCGCGGGCTCGGTGCGTGAAGCGATTCGATCTGTCGACAAAGACATCGCGACTTCCAACCTGAAGACGATGAACGACGTCGTTTCGCGATCGGCAGCACAGTGGCGTATGCCCATGCTGCTGCTGACTGCGTTTGCGGGCGTGGCGATGTTGCTCGCGATGCTCGGTATCTACGGCATCACGTCTTACTACGTCACGCAGCGCACACACGAGATCG
>DASXXL010000450.1:0-2718 GCA_036503085.1 Pyrinomonadaceae bacterium
TCGAATCGATAACGTCGAGTCCGTAGCCAAAGCGATCATCATCGCGATGACGATCCCGACCATCAGCAGCGCGACCGCGAACATGAGAACGCGAAACACTGCATCGCCGGTGTTTCCCGTCGGCGACAGCACCCGACGCCACGTCGAGTGCTGTCCCACGAAATCCAGTTTGTCGCCGCCGCTAACTGCGCTCATTACATCAAAGACCCTCTCTTGCTGAGCGGCTTTCTCTGTGCCTCTGTGTCTCTGTGGTTAGCTTCTCCTGCAAATCAGTTAACCACAGAGACACAGAGGCACAGAGAGAACAGTTTTTTCTGACAATCGCTTTTAGCCTTGTCTCAGCGGTTTGCCGCCGGACGTCATCGCGTTGATCTTCGCTTCCGCACGCTTCACCACGTCTTCGGGCAACGGCGCGTACTGCAACGGCTTCGCAAACGCTTCGCCGTCGTGCAATCCCCACCAGAGAAAATCGACGAGCGCTTTGCCCTTCGCCGCGTCTTTCTGATCTTTGTAAACGAGAATGTACGTGTAACTCGAAATCGGATAAGCCTGCGCACCCGCCGCATTCGTGATCGACACCCGCAGATCTTCCGGCATCGCGGCCGCCGAAGCAGCAGCGGCAGCCGTTACCGAATCGATCGACGGCGCGATAAAACTACCGCTCGCATTTTTAATTTGGGCCACTGGCAGATTGTTTTGCGTCGCATACGCGAGCTCGACGTAGCCGATAGTGTTCGGCGTGTTCTTTACCTGGCCGGTCACGCCTTCGTTACCTTTGCCGCCGAGACCCACCGGCCAACTGGGCGACGTGCCCGATCCGACTTTGTCTTTCCACTCAGCGCTGACTTTCGAAAGATAATCGGTGAAAACAGCAGAGGTACCGCTGCCGTCCGATCGATGGACCACCGTGATGTTTTGCGCAGGCAACGTGACGCCCGAGTTGTCAGCAACGATCTTCGGGTCATTCCACTTCGTGATCTTTCCGAGGAAGATGTCGGCGATTACTTCCGGCGAAAACTTCAGTGGCTGACTGATGCCGCTCAGGTTGTAAGTAATGACCACCGCGCCGAGCACTGTCGGAATGTGCAGGATTTCGCCGGGCGTTGCTTTGAGATCCTCGTCTTTCATCGGCGCATCGGAAGCGCCGAAGTCGACCGTCTGTTGCTTCAATTGATTGATGCCGGCACCGGAACCAACCGACTGATAATCGATCTTCACATTGCTGTGCGCCTTGCCGTATTCACTCAACCACTTTTGATAAAGCGGATTTGGGAACGTAGCGCCGGCGCCTTGCAGCATGACCGTGCCGCCCGCGCCGCCATTCGGCTGGCAAGCGAACGCGGTCACGAGCACCACTACCGCGCAAACGAACGCGAGCAGTTGGAAGCTTCTCTTCGAAACAGACATCAATTGTCTCCTGTGCTGGTCGGGCTGATTGTCGAGCGAGTTTTTCAAACAAGTAATCTAGGCAGCGGGTGTTACATCTAACTGAACTGCATCTGAATTCTCCGTTACAGCAGCGGTAGTTTTTATTGAGTCTTCGAGGTCAGGAGACGATAGCCGACGTTCACCATCGTCTCGATGTGCAGCCCGAAATCCGAGAGCTTTGCCCGCAGACGATAGATGTAAACGTGCAGGCTTTCGGAGTTCAGCGGCTTGTTGCCGCCCCAGACCGAAGTCCAGAGATCTTCCGCGGTGACAATGCGGTCGGGCGTCTGCGTCAAGCGCGAGAAGATCAGAAACTCCGTGCGCGGCAGCTTGATGGCATTGCCGCCGCACGCAGCGTAATAGTTCTTGTGCTCCACTCGCAGAAAGCCGTCGTCGTAAACATCCCCAGCCACGACGTTCGGGTTCTTCTGCTCCCTCAGTGACATTTCTTGTAGCGACATACTCACCTCAGAAGTTGTAGCGAAGCGCGAATTGAATTTGGCGGTTCGTTCCCAGGCCTACGGTGCGTTCGACTGTTTGCCGCAACAGGCCAAACGTGCCGCCCGCCGCTGATTGCGTGAACGGATTGTTCGGCTGGAGTCCCGAAGAAACAACGCCGGCGGTAGTGATCGTCGGCAGCGCATTGTTCAGCGTCGTTGCCGGCACAGCGAAATTTGCTTTGTTGAAGATGTTGAAGATCTCCGTGCGGAATTCGATGTTCGACGACTCGGTGATGCGAAAGCGTTTGTTGAAGACTAGATCGAATTGCGTGAAGCCTGGACCACGCAGAGCGTTGCGCGCGAGGTCGCCGAATTGACCGGGCAGCGGCGTCGTGAACGCGGCCGGATTGATCAGGCTGCGATCGTTGTTGAGATAAAGATTCGTGCCGGGGATCAGGTTCGGACGACGCACGTTGCGCGAGGCGCCACCGCCGGGCGTGTTGACCACACCGACGAAGCCGAGCGGAAGAGGATTCGCGGCGTTGATGGTGCCGGGTAGTTGGGCCACGAAGCCTTTCGAGACGGTTGTCGCGACCCCGTTGATCGTCACCGGACAGGTGTCGTTAGCGCATTGAATCACCACGTCGGGACGCGTGATGCCGACTTCAATAGGCAAGCCGCTGCGCGCGTTTACGATGCCGCCGATCTCCCAATCGCCGAGGAACGCATTGCCGACGTTACCGAGATCGTGATGCGTGCCCTTGCCGAACGGAAGCTGGTAAAGCGCGCTGAAGTTGAATGCGTGACGCACGTCGAAGTTGTTGTAACCATCGTCCGCGTCGAAGTTGTC
>DASXXL010000451.1:0-2192 GCA_036503085.1 Pyrinomonadaceae bacterium
GTTGCCCGAAACTCTCTAACTGAACAGCTGAACAGCTTTCACCGTGCGTCTCTGTGACTCTGTCTCTCTGTGGTTACGATTCATACGAAAAACAAACCATAGAGACACAGAGTCACAGAGACGCACCGAGAAACCGGTGAGTAAGACAGTTTTCGGGCAAAGTCACCTTACTAACTCGAATACATCTTAATAATCCGTTCGATCGCCGCACGACAAACCTTGCAGAACTTGTCCGAACGCGAAAACATGATGCAGTCGATCTCCGGCCGGTAATATCCCCGCGCTTCGTACATCGCGCCTTCAAACGCGCCGACCTGCCCGTAATACTTCTCGGCCTTGAACATCTTCTGCTCGTGCTCCAGTTCTTCGCGAAACAGCGCCTCCATCTCTTCTTCCGGCCGCTTGTCTTTGCGCAACTGCGCGCGTCGCTTCTGAATCTCGCGTGAGTAAGTCTCAAACTCTTCCTTGTTCCACGGCGTCGGAATCGGCGTGACGTTCGCGAACGGCGATACGAGATGCCGCCACTTCAACGTGCTCACGTCCAGCAGTGCGGTCACATTTGGTTCCCACGGCTCAACGCGCTGCGCGGGCGTCGTGTACTCGACCGGTGACGTGTAGTACTCATCAGCGAGTCCCGCGAAGTGATGACCAAACTCGTGCACAAACACGTAATTCCCAAACGCATTGTCCGCGGCGACCGTGCTGTAGAGATTGAAAATGCCGCCACCGCCGTACGTGCGGCCGTTAACGACGACTTCGATGAACTCGTACGGCGCAAACTGCGCGGCGCGCCGCAATTTCTGATTGTCGAACGTCAACACATATCGCTCGGAGCCAAACGCATCGTAGGTCGCGCCGATCGGTGAGTCGCGATAAATACCCGTTGACGGTCGCGAGATTCCCGATTCAGCAGCCGGCGGGGCCATGGCCCACACGTTGAAATTGCGGCGGTTCTCTTTGAACGGCGACGTGGCAAACAACACTTCCGTGAGCCGGCGCGCGTCCGCTTCAAACTTCTTCGCTTCCGCGGCCGTGTAACCGTCGCCCAGAATCAGAAAGTCGACTTTGTTTTCCGGCTCGCCGGTTTTCTGAATCGTGATCAACGGCGCGGGCGCGACTGGTTTAGAGCGATCTACAAACTGGTCCTTCGGATCGATCGTCGTGGTCCAGATATCAACGAACGCGTTCTTCGCGTCGCGTTTCTGCAAAACGATCGTGACGGGCGCGGACGGTGCAGGGAAGCGCAAGGACTCCTGAAATGTGCGTTTGATCGACTTCGCTTCGTCAGTCGTCTCCCACTCGCCGTAGATCGACGCGAACCCGCGCGAGTAGAGCAACTGCTTCGTTTTCGCGTCTCTAACTTCGAAAAAGTATTTGCCGAGGTTCGACGTGTCGATGTTTTGCTTCGGATTTCCCGGCCACGGCAGCGGCTCGATCACGACGCGATCGAGGCTGAACACTTCCTGCGTCGCATCGCCGGTATGGTAGTAGTCGACGCGCATGGTCTCGGCTGCGAAAGCGCTCGTGGCCAATATTAAAAGGGCGATTACGACAATTAATGGTCTGATAATCATGGGGCCGATGATACACTATCGAACCTATGGCTAGTGTCCTTGAGATCATTCCACTCGGCGGCATCGGCGAGTTTGGAATGAACTGTATGGCGGTGCGTTACGGCGACGAGATGTTGATTCTCGACGCCGGCATGGGCTTTCCCGAGGAAACGGCCTACGGCGTCGACGTCTCCATTCCGAATTTCAACTTTCTCGACGAGTACAAGGACGCAATCACCGCCATCGTGCTCACCCACGGCCACGAAGATCATCTGGGTGCGCTGCCGTACTTACTCAAGAAGTTCAACGTTCCGGTCTACTGTTCCCACTTCACCGCCGGTCTTGCTGAAAGCAAACTCGAAGAACACGACCTACTCGGCGACGTTCTGCTGCATCGCGTCGAGCCGCGCTACGTGGTGGACATCGGCGTCTTCAGCATCGAGTTCATTCGCGTCTCGCACTCGCTCGTCGACTGTTTCTCGCTCGGCATCAGGACGCCGGTCGGCACGATCATTCATACGGGCGACTACAAAGTGGACGAGACGCCCGTCATCGGCGAGCCGATAGATCTGAGGTCGTTCCGGCGCTACGGGCAGGACGGCGTGCTCGCGCTGCTTTCCGATTCGACGAACGCGACCG
>DASXXL010000452.1:0-2761 GCA_036503085.1 Pyrinomonadaceae bacterium
GTGTATGTCTGCGAACCACGACCGGGACCGATACCACCTCCCCCCGGGCTCTCGAGGACCTCGATGCCTTCCTGCTTCTTGCCGAGCATCACAGACGAAAAGAACTGCCGTGCGTCTGCGTGGTCGGTGGTCGCGCCTTGCACGACGAAGCAATAGAAGCGCCCTTCGGTGGCGAAGAACTGCTCGGTCGCAGGGAAATCTCGATCGTGTGAGGAGAACTGCTGGCCGTTGAAGTTGGCAATCTTTAATACGCGCTCGAAGGTAAGGTCCAGATCCGATTTCGTGGTTTGTTCGGCGATGAAGTCTTTCAACGTCTGTCGTGGTTTCGGGTTTTCGTAAACATAAACTCGATAAACTACAGCGCCCGCTTTCGCCTCGATCACCCGTTCCATACGACCCTTTTGCAGGCGCGGGACGAATACCTCCGAGGTCTTCAGCGATGGTTCTGCCGGAAAGTTGACGGAAAACTCTTCGCCTTTGACGGTGTATCGCAGCCATGTCGATCCAGCTTCTATCTGCGCGTGAGCGGTACTCGCGAGCAGGATCGAGAGGCACGCGAGCAGGGGGAGTTTTGTTTTCATAGTCCTAACTTATTCATGCGCGCCTCTTCGATATCACCGTCCTCGGCGGGGTAGCGCTGCGACATCGGAATCGTTCCTTTCTCTTTGGCCACGGACCAGACGATGCTCTCGCCCGCGGGAAGAACTTTCGGTTTCGCGGCAAAGACGGGATCGGTGAAGGCGTCCTCGGCATCGATCAGCCGCCACCCTTTTGCTTGCAGCATCTCGATGACCTCGTTGAGAAAGAGCGTATTCAGTAGATTGAAATGTACGAGCAACGTGTGCTTCACCGGGTAACCGAGAGTACGGCGAGCAAGTTGATCGTAGTAATCAGCACGCGTCCACATGTGGTCGAGGTAATAATCGCGATAAGGCTTTACGTCAGCCGACGGATCTTTCTCGAGACGCGCGCTGAGATGGCGTTCGATGGCCCAATCGGAATTGTCGATCGTGACGTGGCCGGTGCGATAGCCGTGCTGCGCGAGAAACGCGCGCATCCCGTCGCGCTTCGCCGCGGTTTCACCTTCCTTCAGTGCGGGAAAGCGGAAGTATTTGCGAAAGCGCGGAAAGTCTTTCAGTAACGCTTCGGCGCGCAGGATGTCTGCTTCGTAAGCTTTAACGTCCGTGTCGGGGGCGCTGAAAGATCGATGCGAATAAGTGTGGTTGCAGATCATGTGACCTGCCTTGTCCCACGCGGACAAGAGCTGCTTGCCCTGGTCGTCTTCGACGTTTCGGCCGATCACAAAGAGCGCGGCTTTAGTCGAATGTTTCCGGAAGATGTTGAGGATGGCTTCGTTACGCTGCGCGCCGGTTAGCTTCACGGAGTTCTGCCAGAAGAAATCGTCCATGGTGATCGAAAACTGCGGCGCGGATGTGCCTGCGATCGCGGGGACGGCGTTGAAGCCCGCCGCAAGCGCACCCAACCCGAGAAGTTTCGTGAAGTCTCTTCTTTTCATACCAGCACCACCTCTCTTCTCTGTGCCTCTGTGTCTCTGTGGTAAGTTTTTAACCACAGAGGTACAGAGAAATCAAAGCACTGATGTTTCCCGGTACTCGCCCCAAACACGGCGCAAGCGATTGCTGATCTCGCCGACAGTCGCGTACGACTCAACACATTCGAGAATGTGCGGCAACAGGTTCTCGGTCGTCGTCGCCGCTTGTTCGAGTTTATCGAGCGCGGATTCGGTGACGCGCGCATCACGCTGCGCTCGCAGCGCGCGCACGCGTTCGACCTGCGCCTTTTCGAGCGCCGGATCGATCCGCAACAACGGCACGGCCGGCTCCGCTTCGATCTGAAAACGATTCACGCCAACGACGATCTCTTCCTTCGACTCCACCGCACGCTGATAACGATACGCGGCTTCCTGGATCTCGCGCTGCACGTAGCCGGTTTCTATTGCACGCAGCATCCCGCCGAGCGCTTCGATTTTTTTCAGATATTCTTCGGCGCGCTCCTCGACTTGAATGGTCAACTCTTCAATCGCATACGATCCCGCGAGTGGATCTGCCGTGTCCGCAATACCTGATTCGTACGCAATCACCTGCTGCGTGCGCAGCGCAACGCGCGCGGCGTCTTCAGTCGGCAACGCCAACGCTTCGTCCATCGAGTTCGTGTGCAACGACTGCGTGCCGCCGAGCACCGCAGCGAGCGCCTGGATCGTCGTGCGTACGATGTTCACGTCCGGCTGTTGCGCGGTCAACGACGAGCCGGCTGTTTGCGTGTGAAAGCGCAGCATCAACGAACGCGGATCGCGTGCTTTGAAACGATCGCGCATGATGCGTGCCCACAAACGTCGCGCTGCACGAAACTTCGCGATCTCCTCGAGCAGGTTGTTGTGTGCGTTGAAGAAGAACGAGAGACGTGGTGCGAAGTCGTCGATCGCGAGACCGGCGGCGAGTGCTGCTTCGACGTACGTGATGCCATCCGCGAGCGTGAAGGCCACTTCCTGCACCGCGGTCGAACCCGCTTCGCGAATGTGATAGCCGCTGATCGAAATCGTGTTCCAGTTCGGCACTTCGCGAGCGCAATAAGCGAACGTGTCGGTAATCAAACGCAGTGAAGGCTCAGGCGGAAAGATGTACGTACCGCGCGCGATGTACTCTTTGAGAATATCGTTCTGAAGTGTGCCCTCTACTTTGTCGAATGTGACGCCTTGTTTGCGCGCGACGGCGAGGTATAGGCACAGCAGAATCGCAGCGGT
>DASXXL010000453.1:0-3879 GCA_036503085.1 Pyrinomonadaceae bacterium
TCTCCGCGCGCAACGGTTCGGTGCTGTGGAAGTTCAAGACGAATGGACCAGTGCATTCGACGCCGAGCATCGCGAACGGCATGGCGTTCATCGCCGGCTGCGACGAACTGTTTCGCGCGATTCGCATCGCCGACGGCAAAGAGGTTTTCAACGTTTCCTCGGGCGCGTACACCGGCGCGTCGCCGGCTTTGCGCGATGGCTCCGCGATCTACGGTACGTTTGATAATCAGGTGCTCGGCGTGAACCTGGCCCAACGCAAGATCGCCTGGACTTATGAACACCCGGAGCGAAAGTTTCCTTACTACTCATCCGCAGCGGTCACGCCGTCGCGTATCGTGATCGGCGGGCGCGATAAGATGGTCCATGGTCTGACACCGGCGGGCAAAGGCGTTTGGACCTTCGCGACGCGTTCACGTGTCGAGTCGTCGCCGGCGATCGCCGGCGGGCGCGTTTACGTGGGTTCGAACGACGGACGCTTCTACGTTTTGAATCTCTCAGACGGCGCGAAGCTTTGGGAGTTCGACGCAGGCGCGCCGGTCTCCGCCTCTCCCGCGATCGCAAACGGCCGCATCGTGATCGGCACCCAGGACGGCCGCCTCTACTGCTTTGGTTAACTAAAGTATCTCTGAATGGTGGTGCGTGCGGGTTTCTGCGTAGCGAGTGAGACGAGCCACATTAATAACGCGGAGACGATTACCATCGGCACGACCGGCATGAAACCAAAGACCGCTGTGCCGCCCGGCGTTCGCGTTAAAACTTCTGCGCCACCGAGTGACCACACGACCGTCGCTGGTCCAGGCGCGGGCGCGGGAACGATCGCCTGAAACACTGCCACCGCAATCACCGTCAACGCGGTCCACACCGTGACCGCCAACGCGCCCCACTTCGTACTTCCCTTCCAGAACAATGCCGCCACCAGCAACGGCGACAACGCCGCGTACCCTGAGAACGCATACTGAATCGCGAGCTCGAAGATCGTCTCCGGCGCGCGCAACGCCACCGCATAAGCGACTAGCGTGATGATGATGATGAACAAGCGTCCGGTTTGCACTTGCACCGCTTCACCGAAGCGGCGCTTCCCGCCGTAGAAGGCGAAGACGTCCTCTGTAAACATTGTCGAGAGCGCGAGGATTTGCGAGTCGCTGGCCATCACCGCCGCCATGATGCCCGCGCCGAGCAGTCCCGCGAGCCAGAGCGGCGCGTACCGTTGCAACAGCAACATGATCACGTCGTCAGCGCCCGACTCTTCGCGCAACTCGTCGCGTTGCTCGGGCTGCATGTTCTTGCCCTGCGTCGCCAACACGCGCCGCGCTTCCTGTTTCGCCTTGATCTGCGGCACGTCCGCGACGCGATTTGCCATCACGCCGAGAAACACACACGGCGCCCAGATCGCGAGAATGCACAGCGGATAGAAGATCACCGTCTTCTTGAACTGGTTCATCTTCTGCGCCGTGAGGCAGAAGATCAGTATGTGGGGAAACGCGATAGCCGAGAGCGGAATAAACGTGTAGCTGAAAAAGTAGTAAGGCGAGATTCGTTCGCGCGTCAGCAGGTAGCCCAAAGGCGACGTCTGCATCGCGTGCGCCGCGGCATTGAAGCCGCCCATTCCAAAACCGATCACGAGCAGCGCCGCCGCGCCGAAGCAAAGAAAGAGCACCGTCTGAAACGTGTTGACCCACGCCGTGCCGCGCATGCCGCCGAAGAACACATAACCCATCACTACCAGCGCCACGATCGCGCCGCCAAACCAGTAAGGCACGCGGCCGCCGCTGATCGTGTAGAGCGTCGTGCCGCCACCCATGATGCCGATGATGATGTAAGGAACGAGCAGCACCGACTGCATCACGAAGATCGCGGTGCCGATGTGGCTGCACTCCCAGCGATCGCGAAACATCTGCACCGGCGTCATGAAGCCGTATTTCTTGCCCAGCGCCCACACGCGCGTGCCTATCAAACAGATCGTTAACGGAATGACGAGCGCTGACGACGACGCCATCAAGCCAAACGTGACGATGCCGTTGTTGAACGCGTGTCCCGACGAACCGAGAATCGCGAACGCCGTCATGTTCGTGCCGAATAGTGAAAACAGAAACACGAATGGACCAAGCGAGCGGCTGGCCAGAAAATAGTCTTCGGCTTTCTCGCGTCCGGACGAACGCCGAAAAGCGAAGATGCAGATGTAGAGAACCGTTGCGAGATAAATGAAAACGACGATGGCGGGAATCAAGCAGCGTCCTCCCCGGACTCGGTTTCTTCAACTTCGCGTTCGAGGTGAGAAGGCCAGGCGTAAGTGACGAGCAGCCACATCAGCAGCGCTGCGGCCACCGAAAACACTGCGTGATAGAAGAGGCCGATGGGGATGAAACCGAAAACCAGATACGAACTCCGCCAGAACCAGATGTCCTGATGAAGTATGTAGAGCGCAGCGACCGCAACAACAAGCAGGATGCTCTTCATGTTGAGTGGTCGCTGACCGTAACAAAGCGGTTGGACCGTGTCAAGGCGTTTTATTTACGCCGCGACAGCTTCGATAACACTGAACGGAGATTTCGTAGGCACGATCCGATTTAACTTCAAACCGGCGCGTGTGAAGAGCTCGCGAAACTCAGCCGCGGTCCGTTCTTTACCACCAGGCGACACGAGCATCTCGAGATCGATCAGCTTGCCGAAATCCTGTTTGTTGCCGCCGGCGATGATCGCTTCAACCAGCAACACGCGGCCGCGAGGTTTCAACGCGCATCTGATGTTCTTCAGGATCGTCAACGCGCGTTCATCATCCCAGTCGTGAATGATGCTTTTGAGAATGTAAGCATCGGCGCCTGCGGGAACACTGGCGAAGAAATCACCGGAGACAAACTCGACGCGACCGTTCACGCTCGTCTCGGCGATCTGCTCGCGCGCATCGTTGATCACGTATGGCAAGTCAAACAACACGCCGCGCAGCTTTGGATACGCAGCCAGAATGCCGGTGAGCAGCCGGCCCTCGCCGCCGGCAATATCGACGAGCGTTTCGATTTCGCTGAAGTCGTAAGCGTCGAGCACGGCTTCCGTCGCCACGCCGGAAAGGCTGCTCATCGCGCGATTGAAGATGCGGCCTGCTTCCGGATTGTTTTCAAAGTACGAAAACACGTCTTCACCGTGGACTTGCGACCACGCAGACTTGCCGGTGCGCGCGCTGTAGAGAGTCTGACCCCAAACTTCCCAATGCCAATCCGCGCCCCAGAACAACACGGCCTCGCGCAACGAATTCGGCACGTCCGAGCGCAACGGTTGCGCTGTCGGTGTCAGAGCAAATACGCGATGGTCCTGTTCGGCAAAGATGCCGATGGATGCGAGTGCGCGCAAGATTCGATACAACGAAGGCGCGTCGGCATTCCGGGGTCGCGCGAGTTCTTCGATGGTTTTCGGACCATTGACAAGCAGATCCGCGATACCGAGTGTGGCGACAACGTAGACGGCCTGCGTGGCCAGACTGCCGAGCATGATCTGTGTCAGGAATGCTGAGGGCGAAGTGGCCTCGGTACTAACCGTCGACTGCTCTCCGAGATTTATTGACAGGTCACACGGTTTCTCAATTTCAAAGACTGCTGTGGACATCTCTTCTCCGTTACAACTCAAACGCTTACTCCGCCCGCATCACACCCAAGAGTAAACGCGCAAGCCGTAACGAAAGAGGTCCCTATTTATCTCCCTGCGCGGCGGACTTTTTCGGAGTCGATGTGATGGCGCTTGATTACACTTCCTTTGGGCAAAGCTACCCGCCCTGTAAAAGTCTATTGAGCCGCCGTGTAGCTTCAGTAGAGGGGTCTTCTTAACGTCTGCTATACTTACTCTTCTCACGTTCCAATGAGTCACCGACGAACGCACAACTCGCAGACC
>DASXXL010000454.1:0-4794 GCA_036503085.1 Pyrinomonadaceae bacterium
ACCAAACGCGGACTCAGCGCGGGCGGCGGACGTTTTAGTTTGCGGCGCGCGCTCGTGGTGATTCAGGTCGCACTCTCACTGGTCCTCGTCGCGAGTGCGCTGCTGTTCACGCGCAGCCTCACCAAGCTGCTCACTCTCGACACCGGTTTCAACCAGGAAAACCTGCTGATCGCGCGAGTCAGTTTTCGGCGGCTGAACATCGCGCCGGAACGACGGATCGAATTCAAAGAACAGATGCTCGAACGCCTGAAGGCCGTGCCCGGCGTGCAGTCGGTGACCGAGTCAGACGTGATTCCGCTCACCGGCGGCGGACGCAGCAACGTCGTCTGGAAGGAAGGCGATCAGAATACGAAGACCGACGTTTCTTTCAATCGCGTCGGCATCGACTACTTCAAAACGATTCAACTGCCGCTGCGCGCGGGACGCCAATTCAATTCCTACGACACGCTGAGCTCGCCGCGCGTCGCGATCGTCAACGAAACTCTCGCGCAGCAACTCGGCGAGCCTAATCCCGTCGGTCACCGCTTCGTCGTCGAAGAAACACCGAGCGAACCGGAAACCGCTTACGAGATCGTCGGCGTCGTGCCCGACGCGAAGTTTGATGACCTGAAAGAAACTCGCGTGTCAGTGATGTTCCTGCCGGCGTTACAGGATCCGCAGCCCGCGACGTGGCGGCAGTTTCTGATCCGCTCCTCACTACCGCAAGCCGAGATCACGGCCTCCGTAAACAAAGCGCTGACTGAAGTGAATCCCTCGATCGATACTGGCTTCGAATGGTTCCAGACGATGGTCCAGGGTTCGATGTTGCGCGAACGGTTGATGGCGACGCTTTCGGGCTTCTTCGGCGTGCTCGCGCTCGTGCTCGCCACGATTGGTCTCTACGGCATTCTGACTTACGCCGTGTCGAGCCGCACGAACGAGATCGGCATTCGCATCGCGCTCGGCGCGCGCGTGCAGGAAGTCGTCACGCTCGTGCTGCGTGAAGCGCTGTTGCTCGTCGCGATCGGAATTGTCGCGGGCATACCTGCGGTGTTTGTAATCGCGCGCTTTGCGCAAACTCTTTTGTTCAACTTGTCCCCGACCGATCCGCTGTCGCTGACGCTCGCGGTCATCGTGATGCTGGTCGTTGCTTTGCTGGCCGCTTACCTGCCGGCGCGGCGCGCGACGCGAATCGATCCCTTAATAGCGTTGAGGTACGAGTGATGGAATCTGTAATCAAAGATCTTCAGTATGCGATTCGGGGCGTGCTCAAGCGTCCGGCGTTCACCGCGATTGCCGTCATCACGCTCGGGCTCGGCATCGGCGCGAGCACCGCGATCTTCAGCGTTGTAAACAGTGTGATGCTGCGGCGTCTGCCGTATCCGAACGCAGATCGCATCGTCGCAATCCAGGAGATAAGTCGAGAAGGAGAACAGCGACAAGTCACCGCGCCAAACTTTCTCGACTGGCGCGCGCAAAACACCGTCTTCGAGCATCTCGCGGCGATCAAAACAGCCAATGCCAATCTTACACTCGCAGATCAGGCCGAACGAATCGACCTCGCGCAAACGTCCGCCGACTTCTTCGACGTGTTTGGCGTTAGACCACAACTCGGCCGCCTTTTTATTACGGGCGATGAACAGGCGGGACACGCACCCGTCGCTGTGCTCAGTGATTCGTTGTGGCGGAGAAAATTCGCCGCTGACCCGACGCTGGTCGGACAACAGGTAAACCTCGACGGCAAGACTTACACGGTCGTGGGCATCGCGCCGCCGCGTTTTAGTTATCCCGGCAAAACTGAAGCGTGGCTGCCGCCGTTGAAGCTCGCGCCGCAAATTAACGACCGCACCGAACCCACGGAACAGCGCGGCAGCGGCTTCCTGCGCGCCATCGCGTTACTCAAGCCCGGCGTCACGTTGGCCCAGGCCGCAAGCGAAATGGAAACGATCACCGCGCGCCTGCGGCAGCAGTATCCGGAGTCGAACAACACGCGTTTCAATCGCGTCGTTTCACTTCAGGAGCACCTCGTCGGCAAGTCAAACACGATGCTGTGGCTGTTGTTCGGCGCGGTGCTGTTTGTGTTGCTGATCGCGTGTGCGAACGTCGCGAATCTTTTGCTTGCGAGCGCCGCGTCGCGCAGCAAGGAGATGGCGATTCGCACCGCGCTTGGTGCTTCGCGCGGTCGCGTGATTCGGCAGCTCCTGACCGAAAGCACGATTCTCGCGCTCGCTGGTGGTTTGCTTGGACTCGCGTTTTCGAGTTACGGCGTCACGGCGATCACGAAGCTGCTGCCGCCGGACTTTCCGCGCCTCAATGAGATCGGCATGGACTGGCGCGTGTTTGGCTTCACGCTCGGCGCGTCGCTGCTCACCGGTTTTCTGTTTGGTTTCGCGCCCGCGCTGCAGATGTCCAAAACGGACGTGCAGGAAGCGATGAAAGAGAACTCGCGCGGCGCCGCGGGTAGCGCGCGTCACACGCGTTTGCGTCATGCGTTGATCGTCGCTGAGGTTGCGCTCTCAGTCGTTCTGCTGGCCGGCGCAGGCTTGCTGTTTCGCAGCTTCATGCGTTTGCAAGCGGTGAACGCCGGTTTCACGCCGCAACAGGTACTAACCGCGCAACTCTCTCCTGCTGGTCCAAAGTTTAAGAAGGATCCTGATTACGTCGCCTTCTACGAACACGTGTTGGATCGCGTGAGCGCAATTCCCGGCGTGCAAGGCGCGGGCGTAATCAATGTATTGCCTCTGACCTACGGACCAACGCTCGGTTTCCGCGTCGAAGGACGTCCGATTCTTACGCAAGACAAATGGGTGGAGACCGAATTCCGCAGCGTGAGTGGCGATTATTTCCGCACGATGAACATTCCGGTTTTGCAAGGCCGGGCCTTCACGAAAGCTGACGACGGCAATGCGCCTCCGCGATTGATGATCAATCAGGCGTTGGCCGAACGTGACTTCCCGAATGAAAACCCGATTGGAAAACGCGTAACCTTCGGCAATGTTGGTCCAGACAATCAACCCGTTTGGTTTGAGATCGTCGGCGTAACCGCAAACGTGCGCAGCCTCGAGCTACGCGAAGAACCGCCACCCGAACTCTACTTCGCGCTCGGACAAAATCCGTTTGAGCAAATGGGGATCGTGGTCCGTTCGACTGTCGAACCGCAAAGCATCGCACCCGCGTTGCGGCAGGCGGTCGCGGACGTCGATCGCACAGTTCCGGTTTCGCAAGTGCAGACGATGGAACACATCGTCAGCGAGTCAGTCACGCAACCGCGCTTCAACCTGTTTCTGCTCGGACTCTTCGGCGGCATCGCGCTGCTGTTGTCCGCGGCGGGAATTTACGGCGTCACTTCCTACACCGTCACGCAGCGCACGCACGAGCTCGGTATTCGACTCGCGCTCGGCGCGCAGGTCGGCGACGTGCTGCGGCTCGTGTTGGGCCAGGGCATGGTCGTGATTGGTATCGGCCTCGCGCTCGGTCTCGCTGCTTCGTTTGTGTTGATGCGTTTACTGCGCAGTCTGCTCTTCGGCATCGGCGAAAACGATCCGCTCACGTTCACGGCGATCACGTTTGTGTTGCTGCTCGTCGCACTGGTTGCGTGTTACGTCCCCGCGCGCCGCGCGACGAAAGTCGATCCCTTAACTGCGTTGAGGTACGAGTAAATGGAATCTGCGCTGAAGGACCTCAAGTTTGCGCTGCGCAGTTTGTTGAAGCAGCCCGGCTTCACAGCGGTGGCGGTGATTACCCTCATGCTGGCGATCGGTGTCAACACCACGATCTTCAGCGTCGTCAACGCGGTGCTGCTGCGAGCGCTGCCTTTTCGCAGTCCCGAGCAACTCGTCGCCGTTTACAAACCCGCGAGCGGCGAAGGACTGCCGGATCTCGCTGCCTACCAGTTTCTCGCCTGGCATGACAAGCAGACGAGCTTCGAAGACCTCGGCGCGTACACTAACGACAGCTTCAATCTCACCGGCCTCGGCGAGCCCGAGCGCATCTCGAGCGCGCAGGTGACTGCGAGTCTCTTCAACACGCTCGGCGTGCAGCCGGTGCGCGGCCGCGTTTTCGCCGACGCCGAAGATAAACCGGGCGCGAACAACGTCGCGATTGTCAGCGAAGGATTCTGGCAACGACGCTTCGGGCGCGACGAAGCAATTATAGGCAAGAGCCTCACGCTCAACGACAAGCCTTACACCATCGTCGGTGTGATGCCCGCGGGTTTTCGTTTTCCCGGCGACTTCGAGATCTGGTTGCCGCTGGCGCTCGATCCGGCGAACGAATTTCACGGGGACTATTTCTCGATTGTCGAAGTCGTGGGCCGGTTGAAACCCGGCGTCTCTGCGCAGACAGCGCAGAACGAGCTGAACCTGATGGCTCGCAACGCGGCCGCGGAAGTAAAGGATCCCGCGTCCTCGGCGACAATTGAGGTCGGGCCGCTACAGCAACAACTCGTCAGCGGTGTCCGCCTCACAGTGCTGTTGCTTTGGGGCGCAGTGGGACTCGTGATGCTGCTCGCCTGCGTGAACGTCGCAGGGCTGATGATTTCGCGCACCCTAGCGCGCCAGCGTGAGATGGCGGTGCGCGCGGCGGTTGGCGCACGTCGCTGGCAACTCATTCGCCAACTACTCACGGAAAGTCTCGTGCTCGGTCTCGCGGGCGGCGCGATGGGTTTGCTGATCGCGATCTGGTCCACTCGCGCCATCGGCTCGCTCGCGCCAGAAGGTTTTGCCACTTCCGTTTACGACTTGAGCAACGTGCCGATTGACTGGCGAGTTTTTGCCTTCACGCTCGCGTTGTCTGTTGTCACCGGGATCGTGTTCG
>DASXXL010000455.1:0-3237 GCA_036503085.1 Pyrinomonadaceae bacterium
TATTGTTCGAGTATCACACCGCGTGCTTTGCGTTTGTGGCCCGGCGCAACGATAATCGCCCGCACCATGCCAACACGCAGAACTCTTTATCCCGAAATCGAACCATACGACAGCGGGCACGTTCGGGTGTCCGCTGTTCACGAGCTTTATTACGAACAGTGCGGCACGCCGAACGGCAAGCCGGTCGTGTTTCTGCACGGTGGACCAGGCGCGGGGCTCGTGCCCGACTATCGCCGCTTCTTCGACCCGGCTGCTTACCGGATCATTCTTTTCGATCAACGCGGCGCGGGCCGCAGCCGGCCGCACGCGTCACTCGAAGACAACACGACGTGGCGCCTGGTCCAGGACATCGAAATGATTCGCGAAGAGTTTGGCGTCGATAAGTGGCTCGTGTTTGGCGGTTCGTGGGGCAGCACGCTCGCACTCGCTTATGCCGAAGCACATCCCGAGAGAGTGCGCGGCCTGGTGTTGCGCGGCATCTTTCTCTGCCGTCCGCAGGAGATCCGCTGGTTCTACGAAGACACTCCCGGCGGCGCGAGCGCGATTTATCCGGACAAGTGGGAAGAGTACGTGCAGCTCATTCCCGAATCCGAGCGCGGCGACATGGTCAACGCTTACTACGCGCGACTCACGAGCGAAGACGAGTCGGTGCGAATGAAAGCAGCGCGCGCGTGGTCCTTGTGGGAAGGAAGCGCGTTACGCTTGTTGCCGGACCAGCAGATGATCGACGAGTTTACCGAACCGGAGAAAGCGATCGCCCTCGCGCGGATAGAGTGTCATTACTTCGTCAACAACTGTTTCTTCGAGACCAACAACTACCTGCTCGAAAACGTCGAGCGCATTCATCAAATTCCCTCCGTCATCGTGCATGGACGTTACGACGTCGTTTGTCCGGTGATGAATGCCTGGGATCTGCATCGCGCCTGGCCGGAAGCGGATCTGAACATCATTCCCGACGCCGGCCACGCCGCGACCGAACCCGGCATCGCCGACGCCCTAATTCGCGCCACCGACAGTTTTCGTTAGGTTAAGAAGTCGCGGCGAGGGCGCGGGTGTCGTGGTCAACTTTGCCCGGCGCAGCGAGACCGAAATCGATCTCGAAACGAGCGGCCATGCGATAGAGCGTTTTGCGATTGATGCCGAGGATCTCCGCGGTGCGTTTGCGGTTGTTGCCGGTGGCTTCGAGTACGTGCAACACGTAGCGACGCTCGATCTCGTCGAGGTTCGGCAAGCCGGAAAAGAGTTCCGCGAGATCGTCCGCGCCGAGCGGCGGCGTGTCCGCTGCTGTTCGCAGTCGGACGCGCTGCGGCAGATCGTCAGTGGTGATTCTGCCGCCCTGGCTTAAAGTGATTGCGCGTTCGATCACGTTCTCGAGTTCACGCACGTTTCCCGGCCACGCATAACTCGTCAGGCAATGCATCGCTTTCTCGTCGAGCGCCAGCGGCGCGGGACCGGGTGTGTGTTTGCGCAGGAAGTGTGAGACGAGCAGATGAATGTCGTCGCGGCGTTCGCGCAAAGGCGGCAAGTGCAACTGAATCACGTTCAGTCGATATAGCAGGTCGGAACGAAACGCACCTGCCGCCGACAACTTTTCGAGATCGGAATTGCTCGCCGCGATCACCCGCGCGCCGACTTTGATCGGCTCCGCGCTTCCGACCGGCACGACTTCACGCTCCTGCAACACGCGCAATAGTTTCACTTGCAGACCGGCGCTCGTCTCACTGATCTCGTCGAGAAATACAGTCCCTTCACCCGCCTGTTCGAAGATACCGCGCTTGTTGGCGATCGCGCCGGTAAACGATCCCTTCACATGGCCAAACAATTCCGATTCGAGCAGCGTCTCGGTAAGCGCGCCGCAATTCACGGCGACGAACGGCGCGGCCGAACGCGCGCCGTGGTGATGAATCGCGCGCGCCACAAGCTCCTTGCCTGTTCCCGATTCCCCAGTGACGAGCACTGCCGCTCGCGAATCGGAGACGCGCGCGATCATTTTGTAGACTTCGAGCATCGGCGGCGTGCGGCCGACGAGTCCCGAACTCCAATCCTCTTCATCGAGCTCCGACACGAGCTCTTTGCCGTTTCGATCGGCGAGCGCGCGGCGCACGATCGCCACGAGCTCGTCGATGTTGAAAGGCTTGCTGATGTAATCAAACGCGCCTTCCTTGACGGCGCGCACCGCAGTCTCCATCGAGCCAAACGCAGTCATCAACACCACGGGTGTTGACGGATACTCGCGCCGAATGATCTCCAGCAGCGAAAGCCCGTCGAGTCGCGTTTTCATGCGGATGTCGCTGAGCAGCAAGTCCGGACGATGCCGCGCGACTTCAACGAGCGCGTCCTCGCCGCTCTTCGCAAACGTCGCGTCGAAACCCTCACGGGTGAAAACTTCACACAGTAATTCACACGTGACCGCATCATCGTCGACTGTCAGTATTTGGGGAATTTTATGCGACACCGAAACTCACCTCGTTGAACTCCACAACCGCAAACAGCGACGTCGCCGCCGGCAGTACCAGACGAAACTCCGCGCCCCGATCGACGTCCGTCACACACTCAATCTCGCCGCCATGCTCGACGATGATCTCGCGCGCGATCGCCAGGCCCAGACCGCTGCCGGATTGCTTCGTGGTCCACATCGGCTCGAATAGATGGTCCTTCGCATCCGGCGGAATGCCGACACCCGTATCGCTGAACCGCACCTCGACCAAACGTTCAGACGCGAGATAGTTCGTCACAAACTTCATCTCGCCGCCTTCCGGCATCGCGTCGAGGCTGTTGTTCACAAGATTCAGAAACACCTGATGAAGTGCTTCGCGATCCGCGCGCACCGTGGGCAGTTGCGGATCAAACTCGCGCGCGACGCGAATGTTTCTCGACTCAAACAGTGGTCCAACCAGCAGCAGCACTTCTTCCACGATCTGATTGATGTTCGTGAGTTGCAGTTCGATCGGGCGGCGATGAGTACGTTCGAGCAGGCTCTTCACTGTTTGCACGATCGAAGCGAGTTGCGAGTTGATGATCTTCAAGCGACGTTGCGTGTCGCCGCACTGCCGATGATTGCGCGCGAGTAACTGTAAATGTCCGGCCATCGCGTTGAGCGGCGTGCCGATCTCGTGTGCGAGTGAGGCCGTGACCTGGCCGATCGCCGCCATGCGTTCGGCGTACGAGAGACGTTGCTGCGTGCGCATCAGGTTGCCGTTGGCCGCACGCAGTTCCGCGGTCGCGTGATTGACTCTT
>DASXXL010000456.1:0-4185 GCA_036503085.1 Pyrinomonadaceae bacterium
CTTCACAAACTCGTCCGAGTAGATACGCCCAATCACCGGCGAGCCGTTTTCCCACGTCATCTCGACGCCTTCTGCATGATGACGGAAGTAATCGAGATTCAAACGAAACTGTCCGCGCTCTTCGGTGCGAATGATCTCGCGAAACTGATTGATGAAACGCGGCTCGCCGTACGGCGCGAGGCCCATCACCTTGCCTTCGTCGCCATAATGCGGAAAGCCGAGAAACTGCGTCGTCGCGGTGTAAACGATACCCGCCGAGTGCGGGTACTCAACCTGGCCGAGCACTTCGACCGAGTTCCCTTCACCGCTGGCCCACATCGTGGAGATGAAATCTCCGAAGCCGTCGATCGACAACAGTGCCGCGCGTTCGAAAGGCGAGACGAAGTAACAGCTCGCGAGATGCGCGAGATGATGTTCGACGTTGTGAAACTGCGCGCGCAGGTTTCGTTTCGGGATGTTGAATACGCGAGCGAGTTCGTCTTTCAGATCCCGAACCTTCGCGGCGTTTGCGAATCGATCTTTGGCGTGTTTGAAGATGCCGAGGCGCGAAGCGGCGTAGAGAATCTTCTTGTGCAGGTGCGCTGACGGATCGCGCGAGATGCCGATGTGGTCCAGATCTTCGGGCCGCACGTTGGCTTCGGCGAGACAATAGCGAATGGCCTGCTCGGGAAAACCGGCGCAGTGCTTGATGCGATTGAAGCGTTCTTCTTCGACGGCGGCGATCAGTCGGCCGTCTTTGATGATTGCCGCTGAAGCATCGCCGTGATACGCGTTGATGCCGAGGATGTACATCGAGAATCGAGCAAGTAAAGCGAGAGCATGAGCTCCGCGAGCGTTCGTTGAAAGGCGTAGTAGAAACCGAGCCAACCATCGAAGATTCCACCACGAAGAATCAAGCAGTAGAACAACATCGCCACCGGCGTCACCACAAACCACAGTCTGAGCCGATCCCTAAATTTGAGCGCCTCACGCTGGCGATCGACAATCACTTCCCCTTCGAGCTCCGCATAGCGCGCCTGCGAAGTAAGCCAGCGCCTCAAAGATTTCCTGTCATCGTGCAGCAACCGCGCGCCCAGCTCTTCAACACGACCATCCACGATGACGCGCTGCGTGTGTCCGTCCTGCACATAATGCGCGGCGTCACGTCGATAGAGCACCGTGACCGGTGGATAAATGCCGCTGTGGATTTTCTTTCCATGAATGCAGTAGGTGAACTTCGCACGATATCCGGCGGTTTTCACGTCAGGCTGGAGCTCTTTTAATTCTACGACCACCTCGTTCGTGACAACATAATCAGCATCCAGCGCGAGCACCCACGGAGTCTTAATGCCGGTCTCCCGCAATCCAAACTCCCACTGATTGCGATGACTATCAAACACGCGCTGAACTACACGCACCTGCGGAAACGACGACGCGATCTCCAGCGTTTCATCGTCACTAAAACTATCGACCACGACGATGTCGCGCGCCCACGCAAGCGCCGCCAGTGTGCGGCCAATGTTCGGCGCTTCGTTGTACGTGAGAATCAGTGGCGTGATCTGGTCGAGCATCGGACCTCTTCGTAAAGATCGATCAAATCCGCGGCCGTCTTCTTCCACGAATAGCGTTGCGCAAAAACCTGCGCGGCCTTTCCGCGACGAGAACGCAAGGTTTCGTCTACAAGCGCCGCGGCGAGTCCTGCCGTCAATCCCTCGCGTTCGACGATCCATCCCGCGTCAGCCGCATCGATCTCGCGCGCGAGATTGACTTGGGGACTCAACAACACCGGCACACCGCGCGCCATCGCTTCCAGCACGCAGAAACCGAAATTTTCCTGGCGCGACGGCAACGCAAGCAACGATGCGTTGCGCAGTAGCGCTTCCTTTGCTTCGCCCTCGACCCAACCGGCAAAAGTGATGCGATGCGAATTCGCCGCCTTCTCTTTCAACGCTGCGACATACTCACGTGGACCATCACCGGCAATCATCAAACGCCACGAGCCAAACTCCGGCCTCCTGACCAACGAAACAAACGACTCAATCAAAAGATCGAGGCCTTTCTTCGGATCCAGTCGTGAAAGAAAGAGCACGTAGCGCTGACCGGCTAACGTCGGAAACCATTCGGCGAAACGATCACCCGGCGCAAAACCGTCCGTGGGCGCGGCGTCTGCTTCGACACCCAACGGAATCACGCGCCCATGATTCATCCCCAAAAACTTCTCCGTCGCTTCCTTCTCAGCCTGTGCCGTGTAATGCACCGCAGCCGAACGTTCCAGCATCTTCCGGCCGGACACGTACCAGAAGACGCGCTTGCGCACGGGCTTCTGTTTCATGCTCCAAGGGTCGAGCGTGCCGAGCGGCCGTATGACGTATGGCACGGCAGCGCTTCTGCACGCGCCGGCCGCAGCCACCGACGAATAATTAAAAACAGCGTGTACGTGGACCACGTCGAATTCCGACGCGTGGTCCTTCAGCCACACGGCGAGAGGCCGTGAGTATTTGAACGACGCGCCGAGTTGCACTGGAAAAAATCGCGCGGGCACGCCTTTGTAATCAGCCAAACGATCCGTGCCGCTCAGTCCTTCATTCGTGGTAACAAGCAGCACGTCCGTTCCCGCCTCGCGCAACGCTCGACACAGCGGAACGATTGCCGTCGCCGGTCCCCCGGAACGTTCAGCAACAGACGGTATGACGTGCAAAACCCGCATCACCCTTGTTACATCGTCACGCGGTTCAGCCGACACCACTCGGCCAACACAAACAACGCCCACGGCCTGGACCAACCCACCGCGCGCGGCGCACGCAAAAACTTTCGCCACAAGTCTCTCGCTTCATTAGCAACCAGCCCTGACTCCGCGAGCTGTTTCGAGTCTTCAAACACTGCCGAGATCTCAGGCCGCAAACGCCCCTGCATCCACTTCTCAAACGGCAACGTGAAGCCCATCTTTCGGCGTGCGAGAAAACCTCGCGGCAACAAATCGCCTACCGCATCTGCCAGCAACGCCTTCGGCGTGTTCGCGTGATCGCGGCTCAACTTCCACTCACCCGGCAACGAAAGCACAAACTCCACCACCTTCACATCAACGAACGGAACACGCACCTCCAACGAATGCGCCATGCTCATCGCGTCCGTGTCGCGCAACAGCGTATTCGCCATGTAACCTTCCAGCTCTAACCGCGAAATCACATTCACCACATCTCTATCTGATCCGTGCTTATCCGTGTTCATCTGTGGCCCAACACTCCTCGGAAAGAGCTGCCTACTTACCCGGTAAACCTCGTCCGGCGTTCCTCCACCTCCGACCAACTGCATGAACTTTTCTCGTCGCACCGAACCGCGCGCAAACGATCCGCCAACCGCCGCAGCCGCACGCAACACGCGCTTCGATCCAACTGGCATCGAGGCAAGCTTCAACGCACGTCGAAAACTCGGATAGCCCGCGAACAACTCATCGCCACCGAGCCCCGACAACGCCACAGTCACGCCCGCCTGCTTCACCGCACGCGAAACAACGAACGTGTTCACGCCATCCATCGACGGCTGATCGAGCGCGGCAATCGCCTCCGGCAATATCTCAAGCAACTGACCCTCACCGAGCCGGATCTCGCAATGGTCCGTGTTGAATCTTTGCGCTACCGCACGGGAGTATTGCTCTTCACTGAGTTCCGCTTCATCAAACACGACGCTAAACGTTTTCGGCCCTTGCGCGCTGACCTTGCTCGTCAGCGCGACGAGCGCACTCGAATCAATGCCGCCGGAAAGAAAGACACCGAGCGGCACGTCGCTCACGAGATGCGCGGCGATCGACTCTTCCAATTGAACGCGCAACTGCGCCACGGCCTCGTCACGCGTCTCAGGTTTCGGCGATTCGTGGTCGTCTGTGGTGAACTTCGCGAGCGTGCATTTCAAACTGCCGCTTTCAGTCGCCTTCACTCGCAGTGAGTGGCCCGGCACTAATTGCCTGACGCCCTCGATCATCGTCAGCGGGGCCGTAACCGATCCTATCGCGAGATATGAATCAAGCCCTGAACGACTCAGCTTGCCGGGGATCAGTCCGGTGGCGAGCAGCGCGCGTAACTCCGAAGCAAAGATGACAAGCTGATCTGAGACGTAGTAGTAGAGCGGCTTGATACCGAAGCGATCGCGCGCGAGCACAAGCTCGCGTTTGCGATCGTCCCAGATCGCGAGCGCAAACATGCCGCGGAT
>DASXXL010000457.1:0-23445 GCA_036503085.1 Pyrinomonadaceae bacterium
ACCGGGACGTGCGCAGGTCTTGCTTTCGTACGACCCCTACGAAGAAATGTTTCATTGTTGTGGGCGTGATGTATTTCGCTGGGGACTAATGGAACTGTGTTCTAGTGGGAGTGCGCCGCAGTTGTGAGTGACTGCTGCGGCAGCCTGCCGGCGCGGCGTGGTCTGCCGCTGGGGCAACCAGCGACTGCGCCGGCAGGTGAATTACCAATTGAAAACAAACTCGCGCACGAGATTGAGACCGAAGCCCTCCAACAGCGACCTCGTGCCGCTGCGCAAACCGTCCTTGTAACTGTATCGCTCGGGATACCACGTTTCGCGCGAGATGATCGCGCCGGAATAAACACCGGCGAACCGCGGCACGGAGATCACGCGTTTGCCGGTGCGCGTGCGTGAAGTCAGGTTCTGAATCAACGCGTCTTTGAAACGTGGAAAGAAACCGCTGCGAGTGCTTTTCTGAAAACCCGTGTCGAGATCGAGCGCTTCGTCAAGTGCGTAAGTAACGCTCTGATGAATCGCGTTCGCGCCGAGGCTCGAAGCGTAACGCTTGCCGTACCCGCGCGCGCCCTGTCCCCATTCTTCCGGACTGTTCTTCCACTGACCAATCCCCGCGTCGGCCGCACTCCACCCTAATCTGACTGGTCCAATCGTGCTCTTCACATAACGTTTGAAGCGTTCGTGATTGTCAGGAAAGACGAACGTCGGTGTCGGCGCGGGTTGCGCGCTGGTCCTCGTAGCCGCGGGTTGAGTTGAGTCAGGTTGAGCTGAATCAGTGGACTGCTGGCTGTAAGCGGAACCAGCAGCTACTACTATCATTAACAAAATACCCAGTGTTCGCATGTGAATTTCTATAGGAACCAAATGACACGATTTTATGGCTTGTCGGTTACTTTCAACTCTTTCACCGGCACACCGTCGCTCCAGACGCCCATGAACCGCTGCTGCGGTGTGTTGCCGAGCGCGTACTCGCGGTTGCGGCCGTAGAAGGCCGCATCACAGAGACCGTCGAACAATTTCCAGGTGCCGTAGAAGTCGAGGGCGTTGACCATCATCGTTTCGAGACGCTCGGGACGGCCGGCAGCGTCGACGCGTCGCGTAGGCAAACCACCCGCGCGACCATTGCCATTGGAGCCCGTCGGATCTGAACCATTACGACCGACACCGACCTCTGCTGGTCCACCACCGATTCCCTCCCCGCTGTCGTAAGCGTTATCAAACGCCGTCGGCGCACGATGACTCGCCACCAATCCCGGTAGTCCATGTGAATCAGAGACGAGCGTTACGTAATCCTTGTTGTTCGCGGGCACGCGCGTCGACTCGTTATAGATCCGCTTCGCATCGACGTCGCGCACGAGCGTGTCCTGATCGCCGGCCACGGCGAGCAACAGCGTCTGCGCCGGAATCTTCTTCAAATCAGCCAAGGGAATATTGATCGGCGACTCCGTGATTCCCGGCTCGACCGACATCACCGCCGCCACGCGCGGCAATCCATTTTCACTCGCGAGGGCCGCTACGTTCGCCGCGAGCAGACCGCCGACCGAATGGCCAACCGCCGCGAACTTCGTCAAGTCAGGCTTCACATGTCCGGGCTCGTTTGCCAGACGCGCGAGCGCCTCCTTGATTGCGGTCAGAGTGTTCGGCGTGAACTCGCGAATCGGCGTCAGCAAGTTCGCCTGGTAACGCGGATAGATCACGATGTTTCCGCGCTTCACCAGGTGATCGAGCCACGCCCCGTAATACAACGGATTCATCCCGCCCCAGCCGTGCAGAAACACGATCACCGGCGCGGACGCGGGCTTCGGCTCATCAGGCTCGTAGATCCAATACTCCTGGCCGCCCTTGCCGTAGCGGTTCTTCGTCACACTCGCATGTACGTACTGTTTTCCACCCGGGCCGGTCGCTGGTTGAGACGGCGGCGTCACGACCTTCTGCGCCGGCAAGGCCGTCGCCGGGAAGAGCAGAAAACTCAAAAACAGGGCCAGAGACTTGATAAATCGACGCGGCATTTCACTTCCTCCAACTACGCTCTTTTGACGCGCACCCCCTCCTGTTGGTTGTGGCACAGGTGATGCGAATAGCTGTCGTACTCCCCGTTTCGCGTAACAAAAGAGTTCATTATGTTAACCCGCGTGCGGCATCTTCAGGTACTCGTTCTCGTTTACGGCCTGCTGTGCTCCGCCGCGATCACGGCCGACGGCCAAACGTCGCTGGCCGAATTGCAAAAAGTCCTTCAGGAAAAGGCCGCGTTCGCCGAGACTGACTTCGCCGCCCTAGCCCGCGGCGAGACGATCGTGAAGCTCGCGCCCGTCCAGGACAAACGCGAAATCGCGCTTTCCGGGCTCGTGAATCTGCGCGCGAGCGCCGAGGATTTTCTACGCTCTTATCGTGAAAGTTTGACGAATCGAACCAATGGCGCGGTGCTCGAGATCGGCAGCTTCAGCGCCATGCCGGCACTGAGCGACCTGCAAAATCTCACGCTCGAACCACAGGATATCGAAGATCTGAAGGAGTGCGTTGTCGGCAACTGCCGGATGAAACTCTCCGCCGCGATGATCGAGCGGTTCGCGCGCGAGGTGAATTGGCAAGCTCCCGACTACGCGCAACAAGCAACACAGCTCTTCAAGACGATGTTGCTCGACTACGTTCGCGACTATCACGCGCGCGGCAACGCAGCGCTGATCGAGTACAACGACAAATCCGATCCGGTGCGAGTCGCGGAAGAGCAACGAGAGCTCACCAGCACTTCGGGTTATCTAAACGACGTTTTCGCAAGCGCGCTCTCAGCGCAGACGCAACCGTCGGAAGAGATGCTCGTCTGGTCGAAGATCAAGTTTGGACTCAAACCCGTGATCGCCGTCAATCACGTCACGATTTACAGACGCGAGGGCGAGCTTGGGCCGCAAGTGCTGGCCGCTTCCAAACAGATTTATGCCGATCATTATTTCGACTCCCAGCTCGCGCTGACGGCGTACGTCACGGTCGCTGGTCCGACTTCGTTTATGGTTTACGAGAACCGCTCGCGCGCCGACGGTCTCGATGGTCCATTAGGCAAGTTCAAACGCAAGATCGTCGAGAGCAAAGTACTCGCGGGCTTGAAAGGCGTTCTGGAACACTCGAAGCTCGCGATGGAAGCGCCGTTGTTAGGTCCTGACAGCGCGACGGTTTCCGCAAACGACGGCGGCTGGAAACAAAGGCTCTTTGGCGGCATTAGACCATTGCTCTGGTTCATGATAATTTCAGGACTCATCGCATTATTCTTGCTCCGCAATTACGAGGGAAAGACCCGCACCGCAGGAGTGAAACAATTAAAACCCGAGGAAAGATAAACGGAGACACTCACTATGAAGAAACAATTTGTCGTCTGGTTAGCGGCTATTAGTCTGGCCGCTTGTTTTTTGTCGTACGCCACCGCGCAACAGAACAAGACCGCGCAACAGAACAAGACTAAGAGCAACAACAGCGTCACTGTGCAACTGAAGAACGGACAGGGCCAGGACGTCGGCACCGCCACGATCACGCCTTCAGGCAAAGGCGTGCGCGTCAAACTCAACGTTCACGATCTGACGCCCGGACAGCACGGGATCCATTTTCATCAGGTGGCGAAGTGCGAAGGACCAGACTTTCAAACTGCTGGCGGACACTTCAACCCGGACAACAAGAAGCACGGTCTGAAGAACCCCGAAGGACCACATGCCGGCGACATGATGAACTTCACGGTTAACGCCAAGGGGATGTCGATGGCTACCGTCACGGACATGCACGTGAATCTCGGTACCGGCGCAAATTCACTCTATGCTAACGGCGGGACGGCGCTCGTGATTCACGAAAAAGCCGACGACATGAAAACCGATCCGTCGGGTAATTCCGGTGCGCGCATCGCTTGCGGCGTGATCTCGCACTAGATCTGTGTTAAGAAGGTGCCCACAAATCTTAAACGATGCACCTGATCGGAATAGACGTGGGCACCGGCGGCTCGCGCGCCGTGCTGATCGACGCTGCGGGTAGAGTCGTCGCCTCCGCCACTGTCGAACACCAACCATTTGTTTCGCTGCAAACCGGGTGGGCCGAACAAGACCCGCACGACTGGTGGACTGCGGCTCGCGCCGGGGTTCAGGCAGTGATTAGCAAAGCCGGGATCAACGCCCATCAGATCAAAGGCGTCGGACTTTCGGGGCAGATGCACGGCGCGGTTTTGCTCGACGAGTCTGACGAAGTACTGCGGCCGGCAATCATCTGGTGCGACCAGAGAAGCGCCGATCAGTGTCGCAGCTTAACCACGAACGTTGGCGCGAGCAGGCTCATTGAATTGACGTGCAATCCGGCGCTGACGGGGTTCACTCTGCCGAAGCTTCTGTGGGTACGCGATCACGAGCCCGAGCTGTGGCGGCGCGTTCGTTCAGTCCTGCTGCCGAAAGATTACGTTCGTTTCAAACTCACTGGTGACAAGGCGACTGACGTTGCCGATGCATCCGGGACGCTTTTGCTGAACGTCGCCGCGCGTCGCTGGTCTGATGAAATGCGCGCCGCCGCGGAGATCGATGCGGATCTGTTGCCGCGCGTTTATGAGTCGCAGGAGATCACCGGCGTCGTTTCGGCGCACGCTGCAAGTGAAACCGGATTGCGTGCGGGAACGCCTGTTGTGGCTGGCGCGGGCGATCAGGCAGCGGGCGCAGTCGGCCTCGGGATCGTTAGGCCGGGAATGATCAGCGCGACGATCGGAACTTCGGGCGTTGTCTTCGCCACGACCAACACGCCCGCGCTCGATCCGCAAGGCCGCGTGCACACCTTCTGTCACGCGATTCCCGGACGCTGGCACGTGATGGGCGTGACGCAAGGCGCGGGACTTTCTTTGCGTTGGTTTCGCGATCAATTCGGCGTCACATCCGGCGAAATTTCTGGCGGCGATCCATACGACAGTTTGACTTCTGAAGCCGCACGCGTGCCGCCCGGCGCAGACGGACTGCTCTGGGCGCCGTACCTGATGGGCGAACGAACGCCGCATCTCGACCCCGACGCGCGCGCCGCGCTCGTCGGACTTACCGCGAGCCACACGCGAGCGCACGTCGTCCGCGCGATCCTCGAGGGCGTCGCTTTTAGTCTTCGCGATTCGCTTGAGATCTTGAAAGAGCTGAACGTGCCGTGCGAGACGATCCGGCTCGGCGGCGGCGGCGCGCGTTCGGAGTTGTGGCGGCAGATCCAGGCGGATGTATACGGGCACGAAGTCGAGACGATGGCGGCCGAAGAAGGCGCGGCTTACGGTGTTGCGATTCTGGCTGGTGTCGCTGCGGGAGCGTGGCCCTCTATCGAGGCCGCTTGCGACGCGGTGATCCATCCCAACCGGCGCGTCCAACCCGACGCGGACGCGGCAAAACTTTTTCATCGACAATATCGGCAGTATGTAGCACTCTACCCGGCGTTACGTTCAATATCCACAACCGAGGGACCACATGCGACCAGAAAAATCCATTAGATCTCTTGTCTGTCTATTTGTGTTCACGCTGCTTTTCGCCGGTTGCCAGCCGGGCACTCATAACGGTACCGGCGGCGGCGCGGGCGCCGGTAGCGGCGGCAAACACAAGCTCGCCTTCGTTACCAACAACGCTTCCGATTTCTGGACCATCGCGCGCAAAGGAACGGAAAAAGCTCAGGCCGATATTCCCAGCATCGAAGTCGAGTTTCGCATTCCATCCGACGGCACGGCCGCCGAGCAACAGCGCGTCGTAGACGATCTGCTCGCCAAAGGCGTTCACGGCATCGCGATCAGTCCCGTCGATCCGGCGAACCAGACGCCGATGCTCAATCGCGCCGCGAGCCAGGCGCTCGTCGTCACGCAGGACAGCGACGCGCCGAACAGTAATCGCGTGTGTTACATCGGCACGGACAACGTCGCCGCTGGCAGACAAGCGGGACAGTTGGTTAAAGAAGCGTTGCCGAACGGCGGCAAGATCATGGTCTTCGTCGGTGTGCTCGATGCGGCCAACGCGCAGCAGCGTTATCAGGGTTTGAAAGAAGCGCTCCAGGGTTCGAACGTCTCGATCATCGACGTCCGCACGGACAACACCGATCGCGTGCGCGCGAAATCAAACGCGGCGGACACGCTCGTGAACAATCCCGACATCGCCGGCATGGTTGGTCTGTGGTCCTACAACGGTCCCGCGATTCTCAGCGCCGTTAAGGAAGCGAACAAAGTCGGCAAGGTGCAAATCGTCGCGTTTGACGAAGAAGATCCGACGCTCGAAGGAATCAAAGACGGCGCGATCTACGCGACGGTCGTGCAGCAGCCGTTTGAGTGTGGTTATCGGTCGATGGAGTTAATGGCGAAGTATCTGAACGGCGATCAATCGGTAGTACCGGCCAGCAAACAGATCTTCGTGCCGACGCTCGCGATCAAGAAAGCAGACGTCGAGGCGTTTCAAAAGAAAATCAACCAGCTCCGCGGGCGCTAAGTAACGTGGACAATCACTCGGTTCCAATCCTCCGGATGGAGGGCGTCAGCAAACGATTTCCCGGCGTCATTGCGCTCGACAACGTTAGCCTGAGCGTCGGCGCCGGTGAGATCGTTGCGCTGATCGGCGAGAACGGCGCTGGCAAGTCAACGTTGATGAAGATCCTCGGCGGCGCGATCTCGCGCGACGGCGGCACGATCGAGATCAACGGCAAGCCCGTCGAGATACGTTCGCCGCGCGAAGCAAGCGCGCTCGGCATCGAGTTTATTCACCAGGAACTGAGCGTTCTCGATAATCTCGACATTGCCGCCAACATCTTTCTGTATCGCGAACCAACCACAGGCGGCTTCCTCAAGTTAATCGATCGGAAAAAGATCTACGGCGAAGCCGATGCTTTGTTACGCAAGCTTGGTCTTGATGTTTCGAGCCGTACTTCACTGGGCCAGTTGTCGATCGCGCAACAACAGCTCGTCGAGATCGCGCGCGCGCTCGGCGCGGGCGCGCGGCTCATCATCATGGACGAGCCGACTTCGAGTCTTACGTTGAGCGAGACGCGTCGTCTGCTAGAGCTCGTTAAGGATCTGAAAGCGCAGGGCGTCAGCATCATCTACATCTCGCACCGCATGCACGAAGTGAAGGAGCTTGCCGATCGCGCCGTGGTGCTGCGGGATGGAAAGAACGCCGGCGCTCTCGAACGCGAAGAGATCACGCAGGAACGCATGGTCCGCATGATGGTCGGCCGCGACTTGAAAGAATTCTTCAAAGGCGCGACGCCGCCCGGAAATGGTTCCGAAGGAAACGGCGCTGAAGGTTTTGTTGTTCGTCGTTTGCGAACGCTGCGCTACCCGAATCAAACAATTAGCTTCAGCGTTGCGCCCGGCGAGGTGCTTGGCGTCGCGGGACTCGTCGGCGCAGGACGTTCGGAAGTCGCGCGCGCGATCTTCGGCGTCGAAGAAGCGCTCGAAACGGAAGTCGCGCTTGACGGCAAAACGTTGCGCATCACCGAACCACAGGACGCGATCAGTCACGGCATCTATCTCGTTCCCGAAGATCGTCGTCTCAGTGGTCTCATCGTCGACTTCAACGTGCGCGAGAACATCTCGTTGCCGAACCTGGACAGCTACTCGTCGGCCAAGATCATAAACTTCAGCAAAGAAGCGAAAGCCGCGGCCGAAGCGATCAAAGCCATCAACATCAAAACGCCGAACGCGGAGATGCGCGCCGCGAATCTCAGCGGCGGAAACCAGCAGAAGGTCGTACTCGCGAAGTGGTTGACGTTTCGTCCGCGCGTGCTGATCTTCGACGAACCGACGCGCGGCATCGACGTCGGTGCGAAGTCGGAGATCTACGAACTCATTCGCGGCCTCGCGGCCAAAGGCGTGTCAGTGATTGTCATCAGCAGTGAGATGGAAGAGGTGCTCGGCATCAGCGACCGCATCGCGGTGATGCACGAAGGGCGATTGACCGGAATACTCAATCGCGCCGAGTTCAGCGAAGAAGCGGTGATGCGGCTCGCGACCGGCACCGAAAGATAGCTACAAAGAGGCACAAGAAGCACAAGACAGTTTGGACTGCTTGGGACGTTTCGGAGAGCTTGGTACTACACCACGTTTTAAGTTTTTACTTTGTGATTTTTGTGCCTCTTTGTGGCCCAAAGATCGAAGGACCCGCTTATGAAAAAAGAGCTCGGCATCTTCATTCTCCTGATCGTTCTCTGCATCATCGTCTCGGCCATCAATCCCAACTTCCTACTGGCCATCAACCTGCAAAACCTCGCGCGCCAAATCGGCGCGTTCGGCATCTTTAGCATCGGCCTGGGCCTGGTGATCATCACGGGCGGCATCGAGTTGTCGGTCGGTTCGATGATGGCGCTGTTGGGTGTGTTGTTGTCGATGATGCTGACGGAGTATCACTTCGGTTCTCCGCTTACCATCCTCATCTGCATCGCGCTCGCGATGGCTTTGGGACTGGGCCACGGATTGCTCATTACGCGGCTCAACATGCAGCCGTTTATCGTGACGTTGTGCGGACTGCTCTTCTATCGCGGCCTCGCACGCTTCATCACCAAAGATGAAACGAAGGGTTTCGGCTCACAGGGTTTCGAATGGCTGCGCTTTCTCGCGAACGGCAACGTGCTCGGCATCCCGATGCCTTTTGTGGTGCTGATCGTCATCGCGCTGATCACGTGGGTGGTGTTGCATCGTTCGGTCTACGGCCGTTATCTCTTCGCGACCGGACGCAACTCGGAAGCGGCGCGCTACGCGGGCATCGATACCAACAACATCATCACACTGACGTACGTCATCTCCGGTTTGCTCACTGCGATCTCCGCGATCATCTTCGCGTTTTATACCAACTCAGTTTCGCCCGCGAACCACGGCAATGCTTACGAGCTTTACGGCATCGCAGCCGCGGTGCTCGGCGGTTGTTCGTTGCGCGGCGGTGAGGGCTCGGTGGTCGGCATCCTGATCGGAACTGCTTTGCTGCAGGTACTGAGAAACTTAGTGAATCTGCTCGGCATTCCGAGCTCGCTCGACTTTGCGGTGATGGGCGCGGTGATTCTGCTCGGCGTGATGGCGGACCAAATCTTTACCGAACGAAGAAACCGACGACAGGTGGCGTTGATGCGCGAACTCAGTGCGCGTGAGGCTAAGTCATGAGATTGAAACTGAAATTATTCTTTGTTGCTGTCTTTATTGTCTCCACCTTTGCGCTTACATTTGCGCAAACCTCGATTACTCATAAGCCGTTCGGCAAGACGACGGACGGCCAGAGCGTCGAAATTTACACGCTGCGAAATCGGCGCGGCATGGAAGCGCGCATCACAAACTACGGCGGCATCGTCGTCTCGCTCACTACGCCCGATCGCAACGGCAAACTCGCCGACGTCGTGCTCGGCTATAACGATCTCAACACTTACATGAAGCCGCCGTTTCCCTACTTCGGCGCGATCATCGGCCGTTACGGCAACCGCATCGCGAAAGGACGTTTCACACTAAACGGCGTCGAATACAAGCTCGCGATTAACAACGGCGAGAATTCTCTGCACGGCGGTCTTAAGGGTTTCGACAAACAGGTTTGGATTGCGAGCGAGCGAAAGACAGCGGCTGGTCCAGCGCTCGTGCTGAGTTATCTCAGCAAGGACGGCGAAGAAGGTTATCCCGGCAACTTGCGCACGACGGTCGTCTACACTTTAACCAACAACAACGAGCTCAGGATCGATTACACCGCTACGACCGACAAAGACACCGTTATCAACCTGACGCACCATTCGTATTTCAACCTCGCGGGCGAAGGTAACGGCGACATTCTCCAACATAACCTCGTGCTGCGTGCGGATAGTTTTATTCCCACCGACGCGGAGTCGATTCCGACGGGTGAGATCAGAAACGTTGCGAACACACCATTCGATTTCCGCAAAGCAAATACGATTGGCGAACGCATTAATAACGATGACGAGCAGCTCAAGTTTGGTAACGGCTACGATCACACGTGGGTGATTGACGGCCGCATGGGAACGTTGCGGCAGGCGGCTGTCGTTTACGAACGGACGACGGGACGCGAGATGGAAGTTTGGACCACCGAACCGGGCGTGCAGTTCTACACCGGAAACTTTCTCGACGCCGCGATCATCGGCAAGTCCGGCAAACCGTATCCGCGTCGCTCAGGTTTCTGTCTCGAGACACAGCACTACCCAGACTCGCCGAACAAACCCAACTTCCCGACGACGACGTTGCGCAAAGGCGCCACGTATCACTCCACCACGATCTACAGATTCTCCGCCCGAAAGTAGGTCTGATCCGTTCCATGGTCTTAACCGTGTTCATCCGTGTCTTATTGGTACTCGCGCTCATGTCGTCTCTCAGTTTTCAATCTCCGGCGCCGGCCTATCGCAACACGAACCTGAGCGTCGACGAGCGCGTCAACGATCTTCTCAAGCGCATGACGCTCGAAGAAAAGGTGGCCCAACTAACCTGCCTCTGGCCGCGCGGCAGCGACATCCCACCCGACGCGTTGAAGAACGGTATCGGCCAAATCGCGCGCCAACAGGAACACAAAGGCCCGCGCGAAAGCGCCCTCTTCGCCAACTCTGTCCAGAAATATCTCGTCGAGCACACACGCCTCGGCATTCCGGCGATTTTCCACGATGAGATCCTGCACGGTCACATGGCCCAGGGCAGCACCAGCTTTCCGCAACCGATCGCCCTCGCTTCGAGTTGGGACTTGGATCTAATCAACAGAGTCTTCACCGCCGGCGCACTCGAAACGCGCGCGCGCGGCAGTCAGCAAGTGCTGGGGCCCAATCTCGATCTCGGCCGCGAGCCGCGTTGGGGACGCACCGAAGAAACATACGGCGAAGATCCATATCTCGTCTCGCGCATGGGCGTCGCCGTGATCAAAGCGATTCAGGGTCCAGGTCCAACGATCGACAACCAGCACGTCATCGCCACCGCAAAGCACTTCGCCGCACACGGCCAACCCGAAGCCGGCACGAATGTCGGCCCGGCAAACTTCTCCGAGCGCACACTGCGCGAAACGTTTCTGCCGAGCTTCGAAGCAGCAGTGAAGGAAGCGGGCGTGATGAGCGTGATGGCGTCGTACAACGAGATCGACGGTGTGCCGTCACACATGAACCACTGGCTGCTGCAAAAGATTTTGCGCGAGGAGTGGGGCTTCAAAGGTCACGTCGTTGCCGACTATTACGCCATCGCACAGTTGCAGGATCTGCATCACGTGGCAGCCAACAAAACGGAAGCCGCGAAGCTGGCGCTCGAAGCGGGTGTTGATATCGAGTTGCCGGAGCCGCAGGCTTATCCGAGACTGATCGAGTTGGTGAAGAACGGCAAGATTTCCGAAGCGACGATCGATCGCGCGGTGGCGCGCAACCTGCGCGCGAAGTTTCTGCTCGGACTGTTTGAGAATCCTTACGTCGATCCCGATCGCGCTGTGGCCGTGACGAACTCCGGCGCGCATCAAGCACTTGCAGCGGAAGCAGCGCGCCGCTCGATCGTTTTGTTGAAGAATGAAAACAATATACTTCCACTCGATCGAACAAAACTGAAGACGCTCGCACTGATTGGACCAAACGCCGCGACCGTGCATCTTGGTGGCTACAGCGACAATCCCGGCCGCGGCGTCAGCGTGTTGCAAGGCGTGAAAGACAAAGCCGGCGCTAATATCAACGTCGTCTACGCGGAAGGCTGCAAGATCACGAAGGAAGGCGGCAACTGGTTTGCGGATACTTCAACTCCGAGCGATGAAGCAGAGGATCGCAAACTGATCGCTGAAGCAGTCGAGACGGCGAAGTCAGCCGACGTGGCGCTGCTGGTGCTCGGCGGCAACGAAGACACTAACAAAGAAGCGTGGGCCGACAATCATCTCGGCGACCGTGATAGTCTCGAATTATTTGGCAGGCAGAACGATCTCGTGCGCGCGGTTATGGCCACGGGTAAGCCGGTTGTAGTGATGCTCATCAACGGCGGACCACTCTCCATCAACTACATCGACGCAAACGTGCCTGCGATTCTCGAAGGTTTCTATCTCGGTCAGGAAACCGGCACGGCCGTCGCCGACGTGCTCTTCGGCGATTACAATCCGGCCGGCAAGCTGCCGATCAGTTTTCCGCGTTCCGTGGGCCAACTGCCGATCTATTACAACCAGAAGCCGAGTGGACGGCGCGGTTACTTATTCACCGACAAGTCGCCGCTGTTTCCGTTTGGATACGGCTTGAGTTATACGACCTTCGCTTACGGCAAGCCGTCGATCTCACCGGCGCAGATCGCGCCCAACGGACAAGCCAAAGTAAGTGTCGCGGTAACAAACACCGGCAAGCGCGCTGGCGATGAGATCGTGCAGCTCTATATTCACGATCTCGTCAGTTCGGTGACGCGCCCGGTGATCGAGTTGAAAGACTTCAAACGTGTCTCATTGCAGCCGGGCGAAACGAAAACGGTGGAGTTTACGATCACGCCCGACAAGCTTTGGTTTTACAATCTGAGCATGAAACGCGTCGTCGAGCCGGGCACGTTTGAGATCATGGTTGGCCCGAGTTCTGTGAGTCATCAATCCGTTACGTTGGAAGTGCAATGAACGAACTACAACCAAAACCGGAACACAAATTCACTTTCGGACTGTGGACTGTCGGCAATCGCGGGCGCGATCCGTTTGGCGATGCGACGCGGCCGAGTCTGAGTCCGGCGACGATCCTCGAGCGTTTGAGCAAACTCGGCGCGTACGGCGTGAACCTGCACGACAACGATCTCGTGCCCATCGACGCGAGCGCCGCGGAACGCGATCGCATCGTCGCCGAGTTCAAAAAAGCACTCGACGACAACGGCATGAAGGCGCCGATGGCCACGACCAATCTGTTCTACGATCCGGTTTTCAAAGACGGCGCTTTCACTTCGAACGACGCGCGCGTGCGTCTCTACGCGTTGCAGAAGACGATGCGTTCGATGGATCTCGGCGCGGAGCTCGGCGCGCACATTTACGTGTTTTGGGGTGGGCGTGAAGGCGCGGAGTGTGATGCGGCGAAGGATGCGCGCGAGGCGTTGAAGTGGTATCGCGAGTGTTTGAACTTTCTTTGCGAATACGCGCTCGATAGCGGCTATGACTACAAGTTTGCGCTCGAAGCCAAACCGAATGAGCCGCGCGGCGATATTTACTTGCCCACGACAGGAGCGATGCTCGGGTTCATCGCGACTCTCAATCATTCGGAGATGGTGGGTGTGAATCCGGAGGTTGGGCACGAGCAGATGGCGGGCTTGAATTTTTATCACGTCGTGGCCCAGGCGATCGAAGCCGGGAAGCTCTTTCACATCGACCTCAACGATCAGAAAGGTACGCGCTTCGATCAGGATCTGCGCTTCGGATCTGAGTCGATCAAAAATTTATTCTTTCTCGTGAAGTTGCTTGAAGAGTCAGGCTATGACGGCCCGCGGCATTTCGATGCGCATGCGTATCGCAGTGAGAGTGAAGAAGGCGTGTGGGAGTTTGCGGCTGGTTGTATGCGCAACTACCTGATCCTCAAAGAAAAGGCACGGCAATTCGATCAAGATCAGGAAGTGCAGAGTCTGCTGGCGGAGATCAAGGGAACACAGATAAACACAGATCTTAATCCCGAAGAGATCAAGAACCTCAAATTCGATCGCGCCGAACTGACAAACAAATGCCTGCCTTACGAACGTCTCGATCAGTTAACGATCGATATCCTGTTAGGCGTCAGATAGGCAGCCGCAGCTTCGCCTCGCAGCCCCGATACTGCCGCCGGTTTTCGAGCGTCAACGTCCCACCATGCGCCTCGGCAATCTGCCGCGACAACACCAACCCGATCCCCGATCCTTCAGCCTTCGTCGTAAAGAACGGCACAAACAGATTCGCCGTGCTCGCGAGCCCCGGCCCTTCATCACGCACCCAAACTTCCACGTGCGAATTATTCTGCCGCCACCCGACTTCCACACCGCCGCGCGTCTCCATCGACGCATCCACGGCGTTGCGCACCAGATTGATCAGCAACTGCTCGAGTTGCACGTCGTCGCCACGCACCAACACGTCAGGTCCACCTGCCACGTTTACGGGTAGCCGCGTCTCAAGACTCGCCACGCGCGACACGAGCGCGCCAATCTTCAACGGCTCGAGTCGCGGCGGCGGCAGTCGCGCCAGCTTCGAATACGACTCGACAAAACGCGCCAGCGAATCCGCGCGCGACGATATCACCGCGAGCCCGCGATGCATGTCTTCGCGCCAATCCGCCGGCTCCGGATCGCGGTGCATCAGGTCCGCGAGACTTCCGGCGACGGATTTGATCGGCGCAAGCGAGTTGTTGAGCTCGTGGCCAAGGACGCGTAACAGTCGTTGCCACGCGGTGCGCTCCTCTTCGCGCAACGTCTGGCTCAAGTCCGTCAACACCAGCAACTGGTGCGGCGCGCCGCCTTCGCGAAACGTGCTGCGACGCACGTCCCAGCGTCCCACGCCACCCGGGAAAACCATCTGCATCGTCTGTGGTCCACCGTTCGACGCGGTGTTGAGACATTCAGACAAACCGAGTTCCTGGCTCGTGCGTCCGAGTAAACGCGCCGACGGTTGGGCCAACAGTTTCTCACCCGCGCGGTTCACGAGCCGCAAGCGTTGCTCGCCGTCGAAGGCAAACACTGCCACGTCGATTTCCGCCATCACCGTGCGCAACAACGCCGTCGCTTCCATCGCGCCGAGGCGTTGTTCGCGCAACGTCTGGCCGAGATCGTTGACCTCGAGCATCACTTCGCCGAGTGCGTCGCCGGAAAGCGCGCGGCGGCCGCGGATCGAATAGTCGCCTTCGCGGATGGCGGCGAGAATGTTCGAGAGAGTTTGCAGCGGGCGGACGATGCGCTGCTTGAGATTGAACGAAACGCCGAGCCACAGCAGCACGAGCAGCAGATCGATGGTCCACTGCACCTGCGCGGAGTAGCTGTCGTACCAGAGCAGAAACGCGCAGAGCCCGACAGCGGGGAAACCAGCGGCCAGCGAGAGCAGCGTGACGCGTCCTTCGAATTTGATCCGGCCACGATGCCCGAGCTGCTGTTCCAGTGCGTGCAACGACTCGGCTTTCTGAGGCTTACTCACGCTTTAATAATATTGTCTGTGGCTTAAGATCCCAATCCGTACTTCTGTAACCGCCGATACAGCGCGCTGCGACTAAGACCGAGGGCTTCGGCTGCGCGGTTTGCATTGCCCTCAAACCGAGCGAGCGCTTTCTTGATCAACAAACGCTCCGCATCTTCGAGACTCATCTCTTCCAACTGCGCTGACAGGCGCGCATCCGGCGTGGCTTCCAGCGCGAGATCGAAGGCCGTCACCATGTTGCCCGTGCTCATCAGCACAGCCCGCTCGATCACGTGGTCCAACTCCCGCACGTTGCCCGGCCAGAGATGATGTCGCAAAGCGTCGAGCGCCTCCGTCGTAAAACCGATGATCGGCCGCCGGTAACGCTCGCGATGAATCTTCAAAAAGTAATCCGCGAGCACCGGAATATCTTCGAGTCGATCGCGCAGCGGCGGCAGCCGAATCTCCACCGTATTCAGACGAAACAACAAGTCCTGACGAAAACGTCCCTGCGCGACTTCCGCCGGCAAGTCGGCATTCGTCGCCGACAACAAACGCACGTTCACCTTCTGCGTCTTCGACGATCCGACGCGCTCAAACTCCCCAGTCTCGATCACGCGCAACAACTTCGCCTGCAAGTTCAAAGGCACGTTGCCGATCTCGTCGAGAAACAGCGTCCCGCCCGCCGCGAGCTCGAAACGTCCCACACGATCGGTTTTCGCATCGGTGAACGCCCCGCGCACGTGACCAAACAGTTCGCTTTCAAACACACCTTCCGCAAGCGCGCCCGCGTTCACGGAGATCAGCGGCTTCGAACGCCGCGACGAGATCGAATGCAGCACCCGCGTGATCACCTCTTTGCCCGTGCCGTTCTCGCCCATGATCAGCACGTTCGCATCCGCCGGGCCGATTCGTTCGACGAGCTTCAACACCGACTTCATCGCCGGCGACTCCGCGATGATCTTCGGCGTTTCCGAACCGGCTTCAGAAACACTGTCGCGCAGCGCGATGTTCTCCGCTTCGAGGCGAGTGCCGCGCCGCAACGCGTCGGCGAGTTCGACCTGCGTGCGCAGAATCGCGAGCAGCCGCGCGTTGTCCCACGGTTTTTGAATGAAGTCGCGCGCGCCGCGGCGCATCGCTTCCACCGCGAGATTGACGCTGCCCCACGCCGTCATAACCACGACCGGCAGCGAAGGATCGACCGCCTGGATCTTGCTGAGCAAGTCGAGGCCTTCAGCGCCGGAGGTCGTGTCGCGGGCGTAGTTGAGATCGATCAAAACGACGTCAAACTCTCCGCCGTCGAGCGCCTTGAGCACGCCGGCAGGCGACGACGCGCTGTCGATCTTGAAGCCTTCGCCTTTAAGTAAGAGGCTCAGAGCGGCGACCACGTCAGCCTGGTCGTCGGCAATCAGAATACGAGGCATAAGTAAGGGATATCCGTGTTCTCCGTCTCGTCCGTGGCTCTCTATTCGTAACGCAGCGCAACCAGCGGATCAACTTTCATCGCCCTTCGCGCGGGCACGTAACAAGCTAACAAAGCCACAAGAATCAGTCCAACGGAGACTGTCGCGAACGTGGCGAGGTCGGTGGGCTTCACGTCGAATAACATCGCAACCATCAGGCGAGTCACTGCAAACGCGCCGGCGAGTCCGACGCCGACGCCGATCAAAGCGAGCGTCATTCCGTTCCGCAAAACCATCTTCAACACGTCGGTCGTAGACGCGCCGAGCGCCATGCGCACGCCGATCTCATTCGTGCGTTGCGCGACGGAGTAACTCACGACGCCGTAAATGCCGACGACGGCGAGGACGAGCGCCAGAGCCGCGAAGATGCCAACGAGGAACATGCCGAAACGTCGTTGCGCGACTGACTGCGCTACGAGTTGTTCCATCGTGTTGACGTTGGAGATCGCCACGCTGCGATCGAGTTCCCGCACCTTCGCGCGCGCGATCGAGATCACACGCTGCGGATCGCCCGTCGTGCGGATCACGACGACTGGACCAAACGGCGGGTTCGTGTTCGTGTGGTAGTAGATCTCCGGCCGCGGTGCGACGTCGAGACCGAGATGCCGCACGCTGCCGACTACGCCGACGATCGTTTGCCATTGTGTCTGTTGCCCGTTCGAAGTCGCGGTGCTGATTCGTTTGCCGATCGGATCTTCATTGGGCCAGAAACGTTTGGCCAACGCTTCATTGATCACGACCGCGCCGGTGTTGTTGGCGACGTCCTGTTCGGTGACGAGCCGGCCGTTGAGCAGTGGGATGCCCATCGTTTGAAAGTAGCCGGTGGTGGCACGACGAAAATCGATCTCCGGACGCTCGGCCGCAGGCACTTCCCTTCCTTCAATCGTGAGGAAGGTCGTGATGTTGTTCAGCGCGCTCATCAACGGCAGACGCGTGACCGCGCCGACGGATGCGACTTCGGGAGCGGCGGCGAGATTCGTTTCGAGTTGTTTGAGGAAAGCCGCACGCTTTTGCGGTTCGCTGTAACTCGTGTTCGGCAGTCCGACTTGCATCGTCAACACGTTCTCGGTGACGAAGCCAGGTTTCACGTCGAGCAGGTGCGCGAAGCTCTTGAGCAACAGTCCCGCGCCGATGAGCAGGACCATGGCCATCGCTGTCTCTGCGATCACCAACATGGAACTAAGGCGGCGCTGGCTGGCGTCCGCGATTGCCGCGCGCCCGCCTTCTTTCAAAGCAGTGTGCAGATCGAACTTTAGTGTTTGCCATGCGGGCGCGAGACCGAAGACGATTCCGGTGATGACCGAGGCCGCGAGCGTAAATGCGAGGACCGTGAGATCAAGCCGGATTTGGTTGTAACGCGGCAGCGGGATCGGATTCAGCGCGAGCAGAGCTTGCACGCCCCACGAACCGAGTAGCACACCAGCGCCGCCGCCGAGCAACGATAACGTGATGCTTTCGGTGAGTAGCTGTCGCAATAGGCGCACGCGGCCGGCGCCGAGTGCCGCGCGCACCGCGATCTCTCGTTGACGCGACGCGCTGCGCACGAGCATCAGGTTGACGATGTTCGCGCACGCAATCAACAGCACGAGACCAACGGCGCCGAGCAGCAGCCACAAAGCCGGACGCACTCTGCCAACTATTTGCTGATGCAGCGGCACCACGCGCATGCCGACGCCGCTGTTCGATTCAGGATACTGACCAGCCCACTGACTCGCGATGGCGCTCAACTCTGAATTCGCGGCTGCGGGTTTGAGATCATCGTTGAGGCGGCCGACCGCGGAGAGTAGTCGCACTTGTCGCGCGCTCGCAGCGAGTTGATTCTGCGCGAGCGGTACCCACACTTCGGCCGCGGGCTCGAGCAATTGAAAGTCCGCCGGCATGACGCCGATCACGGTGCTGTTGACGCCGCTGAGCGCGATCGATTTCCCGACGATGTTTTCGTCGCCGCCAAAGCGACGTTGCCACAAGCTATGACTGATGATCGCAACAGGCGTTCCGCCGATGCGATCTTCTTCAGCGGTGAAATTGCGTCCGCGTTCTGGTGAGACGCGCAACAGTTCGAGTAAGCTCGCGGAGAGGTACATGCCCTGCAAAGGCTCGGCCTCCTCGCCGCCGATCGTTAACGTGAAGTTCCATAGCGGCGACGCCGCGCCGACCGCGCTGAACGACTTCGCCTGGTTCTTCAGATCGTTGTAGTCGGCGAAAGAGAGTGGCTGTTCCTGGTTGGTGTCGCGGGTGGTCCAGATCATCGCGAGTTGCTCGGCGTCCTGAAACGGCAGCGGCCGCAGGACCACGGCGTTTACGACCGTGAAGATGGCAGTGTTCGCGCCAATGCCGAGCGCGAGCGTGACGATGCAGACAGCGGTGAACGTCGGGTGCTTGATTAGACTGCGCAGTCCGTAGCGAAGATCTTTTAACATGGGATTTTACTCGGATCGGAGACAGATGAGTGGATCGATTGCGGTGGCGCGCCGCGCAGGCAGTAGACAGGCGAGCAACGCCGCCACGAGACAAACTACGCCGCTGATGACGAAGACCAGCGGGTCTGAGGGCGAGACGCCAAAGAGCAAACTCGACATCAAGCGTGTCAATCCCACCGCGCCAGCGAATCCGATTAACGCGCCGACGCAAGCGAGGCCAATCCCCTTTTTCAAAACCAGCAGCAGTATGGATCTCTTCGCTGCACCGAGCGCGGTGCGAATACCGATTTCTTTTGTGCGCAGGGCGGTCGCGTAAGAGATCACGCTGTAAGTGCCGACGGAAGACAGCACGAGTGCGATCGCAGCGAAGAGAGCGAGCACGATCGTGTTGAAGCGTCGGGGCGCGGTTGTCGCGGCGACGACGTCGTTCATCGTCTTCACACTCGTCAGCGGCTGTTGCGGATCGATGGCCGCGATCTCTTTGCGAATGCTGCTGGCGAGCGTTGCCGCAGGCAGCACGCTGCGCACGAACAAGTAACGATGTCGCTGGACAGCAGGCGTGCGCGAAAGATACCAATCAGGCGCGATCTTCGCATCGAGCGCGCCGTGCGGAACATCCTTCGCAACGCCGATGATTGTCACCCACGGATTGTCCGCGCGCGGCAGACCGAGCGTGAGGCGCTTGCCGATCGGATCTTCGTTGGGCCAGAAACGCGCAGCCATCCTTTCGTTGATAACAGCGACGGGCGGCGCAGCGGGATCTAAATCCGCCGCCGCCAGGTCGCGACCTTTCGTGACGGGAATGCCGAGCGTGTGTAAATAGTTTGGCCCAACAACCTGCCAGCCCGCGGTTGTCAGGTTTGCCGGATCGAGCTTGCGGCCTTCAATCGCAAACGGGTCGTTTCCCGCCGCCCCGCTCAATGGCTGTTGCGTGCTGAAGCTCGCCGACTGCACGCCGGGAGTCGACTCGACGCGCTGCACGAGGTCGTGGAAGAACTTTGAAGCGTCGCGCTCTTCACGGTAGACGGACGAGGAGAGATCGATTTCGGCAGATGACAGGTTCTCCGCCACGAGGCCCGGATCGACGCGTTGTAAATTGAAGAGACTCTTAACCAGCAGCCCCGATCCCACCAACAACAGCACCGCGAGCGAGACTTCCGCGATCACGAGCGCATCCGACCACCTGCCTGGTCCGGCAGAACTGCTCGTACTTACTCGACTAAGCGACTCACGCAAATCAAGGCGGATTACTTGCCGCAGCGGTACGAGGCCAAACACGACACTGATGACGAATGCCACCAACGCCGTAAATCCAAACACACGCCCATCGATCGTGATCTCCTGCGCGCGCGGGACGATGTTTGGTCCAAGCGCAACCAGCAGGTCGATGCCCCATCGCGCGAACAACAAACTCAGCGCCGCTGCGACTACGGTCAACAAAAATCCTTCAAGCACCAACTGTCTAACTAATCGCCAGCGTCCGGCGCCGAGCGCTGCCCGTATCGCCAGCTCGCGCTGCCTCCTCGCGCCTCGCAACAACAACAAATTGCCTACGTTCGCCGCCGCAATCAGCAACAACACACCAACCGCTACAAGAAGCACGAGCAGCGGCCTCCGCGCGCTTCCGGTGATCTCTTCCTGCAACGGAATGATACTTATCCGCCACCCGCCATCTTCACCATTCGGTCCACGATACCCGCGCAACTCGCGCTCGAACCTTGCGCCGATCGCATCCATCTGCGCTCGCGCCTGGTCCAACGCCACTCCCGGCGCGAGCCGCCCAAGCACGGTCAAAAAATAAGGCCCACGCCGGTTCACCACGTCGTCAGTCGAATAAGACAACGGCGTCCACAAATCCGCCGGCTCACTCCCACGCAAACCCGGATGCGGAAACTGAAACGCCGCCGGCATCACACCAACGACGGTATAACTCTTATTATCTAACGTGATCTGTTGATTGATGATCGCAGGCGAGCCACCAAAACGTCGTTGCCAGTAGCCATAACTCAACACGACAACGCGCGAGTCTTTCTCCGCCTCACCAAACAAACGCCCTGCAATCGGCGACGCCTCCAGCAGCGGAAACAGATTGCTCGAAACGTGTGCGCCGGTGACGCGTTCGGGCTCGCCACCGGCCGACACGTTGAAACTGTGGTTCGCATAAGCGGCCACAGCGTCAAACACCTGCGTCTCGCGGGCGTAGTCTTCATACTCCGCGGCCTTCGCGGGCAGACGCTCGATACGCAACTGCCGGTAATTCCCCCAGATGACTTGCAGCCGCTCCGAATGTGGATAAGGCAGCGGCCGCAACAACACGCTGTTGACGACGCTGAAGATCGTCATCGTCCCACCGATTCCGAGCGCGAGCGTAAACACAACAACCAGCACAAACCCCGGTTGCTTCAATAAAGCGCGCAACGCATAACGGAGATCCGTGTTCATCCGTGTAATCTGTGGCCTCACTCGTACCGCAACGAGATCGTCGGCTCCACTTTCGTCGCTCTTCTTCCCGGCAGGTAACACGCCAGCAACGCCACGGTCACCAGCAACACCGAAATCGCGGTGAACGTTGTCACGTCCGTCGGGGCGACGCCAAACAGCATCGTCTCCATCAACCGCGTCAACCCAAAAGCCGCCGCGAGACCGATCACAATCCCCAGCAACGTCAGCTTCATGCCGTGGCCCAGGATCATCGCAAACACGTCGCGCGGCCGCGCGCCGATCGCCATGCGAATGCCGCTTTCGTGCGTGCGTTGCGTCACCGAGTAAGACATCACGCCGTAGATGCCGACGATCGCCAGCACCAACGCGATGCCCGCAAAGAGACTCAGCAGCGTCAGGTTCAAACGCTCGGGCGCGACCGACTCAGCCCTGATCTCATTCATCGTGCGCGGATTGTAAATCGGCTGATCCGGATCGATCTCTTTCACTGCCGCGCGCACCGACCCGATCAACTGATTCGGATCGGACGTGCCCTTCACGATCACCGTCATCCCACCGTTCGGCACCTGCGCGTATGGGAAATATCCCTGCACGCGATCGCTGTTCTGGTTGAGGCTCTCCATCTTCACGCGCCCGACCACGCCGATTACTTCGAGCTTCGGCGCATCCGGATCGCCGCCGAGTCTGATGCGTTTGCCGATCGGATCCTCGTTGGGCCAATAACGGCGCGCGAATTCGTCGTCGATAACAATCTTGTCCAAGGCGGCGATCTGGCGCTGGTTCTCATTCAGCTTGCTCAAGTCGCGGCCATTGAGGTTCGAACGATCGTCGTGTTCATTGAAGACGCGGCCGCGCAACACGGGAATGTTCATCGCGCGGAAGTATTCGGGAGTTACGAGACACGCTTCCATCAACGGCGTTTGATCGCGCGGCGGCGGCGGTTGCCCGTCGATGACAAATCCGGTCTGCCAGCCGTTGTTGCCGAGCGGTAGTCCCGATGCCGCAGCAGTCGATTCAACACCCGGCAACGCATGGATATTTTCCAGCAGTCGATCGTAGAAGGATTGCTGCGCTTCCTCTGTCGCATACTTCCGTTGCGGCAACGACACGCTGAAACTCGTCAGGTGCTCGTACGAAAAACCCGGATTCACTTTTTGCAGCAGGTAGAAACTGCGAATCATCAAACCCGCGCCAATCAACAACACAAGCGTTGTCGCCATCTCCGCAACCACGAGCGAACTGCGCAGCCAATGACGGCCGGTCATGCCGCGACCCGTCTCTTTCAACGTCTCGTGCACATCGACTTCGCCCGCCTGCAGCGCCGGAATGAGTCCAAACAAAATGCCGGTGACGAATGAAACCACGACCGTAAACCCGAGCACGGTCCAATCGAGACCAATCTCGCGCGAGCGTGGAATCGCGTTGGGACTGACGTACAAGATCAGCTCGATACCACCGCGCGCGAGCAACAAACCGAGCGCGCCGCCGATCAACGAAAGCAGGATGCTTTCGGTCAACAACTGCCGCACCAGACGCCAGCGACTCGCGCCGACCGCTGTGCGAATCGCCATCTCTTTGCGACGCGCCGTCGCGCGCGCCAACAGCAAATTCGCGATGTTGGCGCAAGCGATCAAAAGCACGAAGCCGACGGCGGCGAAGATCACCCAGAGCGCGCGCCTGATGTCGCTCACATAAATCTCGAGCAGCGGGCGCGTTCGCACGCGAGTGCCGGCGTTCGAATCGGGATACTGTTTCTCGAGGTTCGCCGCGATAGTGTTCATGTCGGCGTCGGCCTGTGCGAACGTCACTCCCGGTTTCAAACGAGCGATGCCATACAAGCCCGGATGATTGCCGCGGCTCTTCCAGCTCGCCTGGTCCGAGAGTTGGCCCACCGGCACCCACATATCGCTGCGCGTCGAGCTCGGACTCGGGCCATTGAAGCTATCAGGCATCACGCCGATCACGACGTAGCTCTTGCCGTTGAGCGTGATTGCTTGATTGAGAATGCTCATCTGGCCGCCGAAACGACGCTGCCACAACGCATAGCTCAACACGACGACGGGCGTGCCGCCGGGTTTGTCTTCTTCGTTAATGAAA
>DASXXL010000458.1:0-2660 GCA_036503085.1 Pyrinomonadaceae bacterium
TTTCGACGAGATCGCGCAGTCGCTCGACGATCCATCTCCTGAGGTCCGCAAGCAAGCCGTTCGCGATCTCTACGAACTCGATCCCGATCAAGCCGCCACCCTCGTCAACGACGCACTGCGCGCCGGCACGCCTGAAGAACGCCGCCGCATCGGCGCCGCACTCGCCGATTCCGGTCTGCTGTACGAAGCGATCGACGATCTCATGGCGGAGAATCACGAAAGCTGTTACGGCGCGTTCTCGTTGTTGTTTCTCGTCGCGAAAGCCGGCGTCGTCGAACCGCTGATTACGGTGATCGAGCAGCATCCGTCTATGGATCTCAGTCTCGCGGTGATTCGCTTGCTGGCTTCCAGCGGCGAACAGGACGTCGCGCCCGCACTGCAACGCCTTGCCTCCAACCCCTCGCTTCCTCCCGAAGTTCGCTCTGCCGCGGCTGAAGCAGCGCTCTAAACGGTTGACTAGAAGTGTGTCGTTAGACAGACGAACACCTGTGCCCTACACTATCCGTTTCACATGCGGTTCAAACTTCATTCTGACTACAAACCGAAGGGCGATCAGCCGGCGGCGATCGACGCGCTCGTGCGCGGTCTCAACGACGGCGCCAAGGATCAAGTGCTGCTCGGCATCACCGGCAGCGGGAAGACTTTCACCGTCGCAAGTGTCATCGAGCGCGCGCAGCGTTCGACGCTCGTGCTGGCGCACAACAAGACGCTCGCGGCGCAGTTGTTTCAGGAATTTCGCACGCTCTTTCCCGAGAACGCGGTCGAATACTTTGTTTCTTATTACGACTACTACCAGCCCGAAGCGTACGTTCCCGCCGCCGACGTCTACATCGAAAAAGAAGCGATCATCAACGAAGAGATCGACCGGCTGCGCATGTCCGCGACGCGCGCTCTGTTCGAACGCCGCGACGTGATCGTAGTCGCAAGTGTGTCGTGCATCTACGGTCTCGGCGATCCGGACGCGTATTACGGTCTGCTGTTCTTTCTCGAACCCGGCACGCGCATGTCGCGCGAAGTGCTGCTGCAGAAATTGGTCGAATTGCAGTACGAACGTTCCGACGTGAACTTTCAGCGCGGCACGTTTCGCGTGCGCGGCGACGTCGTCGAGATCTATCCGAGTTATCAGGATCTTGCTTATCGCATCGAGCTTTGGGGCGACGAGATTGACTCGATCTCCACGATCGATCCGCTGCTCGGCGAAGTGATCGAGAAGCACACGTCGCGCGTGCCGATCTATCCGAAGACGCACTACGTGATGTCGCGGCCGACGATCAAACGGGCAATCAAAACGATCAAAGAAGAGCTCGAATGGTGGGAGCCGAAGTTAATTAACGAAGGCAAACTCGTCGAAGCGCAGCGGCTGCACCAGCGCACGATGTTTGATCTCGAGATGATCAAGGAGATGGGCTTCTGCCGCGGCATCGAAAACTATTCGCGACACTTAACCGGGAAGAATCCGGGCGAGCCGCCGCCGACGTTGCTCGATTATCTTCCGCGCGACACGCTGATCGTAATCGACGAATCGCACCAGTCGATTCCGCAGGTGCGCGGCATGTTTGAAGGGGATCAATCGAGGAAGCGAACCTTGGTGGAATACGGATTCAGACTGCCTTCCGCGCTCGACAATCGCCCGCTGAACTTCAAGGAGTTCGAATCACGCATCGGTCAGACGATTTATGTATCGGCGACGCCTGGTCCATACGAGCTGACGAAGGCGAGCGGTGAAGTGATCGAGCAGATCATTCGGCCGACGGGTTTGATGGATCCGGAAGTCGAGGTGCATCCGGTGAAGGGTCAGATCGATCACTTGCTCGAGGAGTGCCGGCAACGTGCGGAGCGGCACGAGCGCGTGCTGGTCACGACGTTGACGAAACGCATGGCGGAAGATCTCACGGAGTATTTCACGGAGGTCGGCGTGCGCGTGCGCTACCTCCACTCGGATATCGAAACACTCGAGCGCATTAAGATTTTGCGCGACTTGCGGCGCGGCGAGTTTGACGTGCTCGTCGGGATCAACTTATTGCGTGAGGGTTTGGATTTGCCGGAAGTTTCGCTCGTCGCGATTCTCGATGCGGACAAGGAAGGGTTTCTGCGTTCGGAGCAATCGCTGATTCAGACGATTGGGCGTGCGGCGCGCAACGCGCGCGGGAAAGCGATACTTTACGCCGACCGGATCACCGATTCGATGAAGCGCGCGATGGAAGAGACGTCGCGGCGGCGTGAGATTCAGGAAGTATTCAATCGCGAGAACGGGATCACACCGCAGACGATCATCAAGCCGATCGAAGCGACGTTGATTACGGCTTCGGAAGCCGACTATTTCAAGGTGCCAACGGAGGTGGACCAGATTGAAGACTACTCGCCGGCGAACATCGAAGCGACGATTGCGCGGTTGGAAGTCGAGATGCGCGGGGCGGCGAAACGGTTCGAGTTCGAGAAGGCAGCGGAGCTGCGTGATCGGATTAAAGTTCTTCGCGATCGAGAACTTCAACTGACTTGACATGATTTACAAGGTTCACAGGATTGTGTGAAAAGCAGGTGCGGTTCGCCCGTTGTTTAAGGCTATTTCTTCTGTCTTGAATCCTGTTAATCATGTCTATCCTGTCGAGTAATGCACGTTAAGGCGAACTCAGACGAAATCGAAGACTTTCTTACTGACG
>DASXXL010000459.1:0-3217 GCA_036503085.1 Pyrinomonadaceae bacterium
AGATCGCTCCGCTCATTTGCAGCGGCGCGACGTTATTCGCAAACCATGCGAGGCCAATCGTGAGCGCAAAAATCAGCACAGGAAAAGCGAAGTCGAGGCGTCGTTCGCGCACGCCAAGCGATTCTTTTTTCGCGAGCTTCGGCAACAACAAGCACGCGAGCACGATCGCGAGCGGATACTCGATGACCGACTTGAACACCATCGGCGCCACGAGCGCGTTGAATACGCCGCCCAACACACCGCCGAGCGATAGCCAAACGTAGAACTGCGCGAGATGAGTTGGACCAGGACGATCGGCGGCGAGTTGGCTGTGACACATCAACGCCGCGAAGAAGAAGTACGCGAGGTGAAAGACGATCAGGATGCGTGAGCCGCGTCCGGCGCTGTCGGCAAGATAAAGCATCAACAGCACCACCGTGGCGCCGGGCACGATCAGATCGATCAGGCGCGAAGAAACTACTTGCCGCCGCGAGAAAGCGAAGACCATCGTCAGCAGGTACAACGCGAGCGGAATGATCCACAACAACGGCACGGAAGCGATGTCGGTCGTGATGTAGTTGGTAACGCCGAGCATCAGGCTCGACGGCGCAAACGCGAGCAGCAGCCAGCGCAGCCGTCGCGTTAGCGTGAGTTTTGGTTCGGCGGGATTGAAAACGATTTCCGTCTGCGTCGTTTCGGTCGGCTTCGATCTATAAAGCAACAGCGCGTGAACACCGATGAGCAACACCATCACGGCGTAAACGATCGTCCAGAGCCGGCTCTGCATTCGCAGCGTGAAGAACGGTTCCAGCACGACCGGATACGCGAGCAACGAAAGCAAGCTCCCGGCATTCGACGCGGCGTAAAGAAAATAAGGATCGCGTGCTGAATCCGACGCCGTGCGCGAAAACCATTTCTGTAACAGCGGACTGTTGCTCGAAATGATGAAGAACGGCAGACCAACCGTCGCCGCCAAACATGCCAGTAGCCACAACGACGGATCGCCGTTCAGCGGCACTGAGTTGATCCACGAAGCAGACAAACCGATCGGCAGACTCACGAACGCGAGACACAGCAGCACGAGTTGCGCGATCAGTTGGCGGCGCAAAGGCCAGCGCGAGACGAGCAGCGCGTACGCGTAACCCGCGAGCAGCACCGCCTGAAAAAACACCATGCACGTGTTCCACACCGCGGGCGTGCCGCCGAGCAACGGCAGCAGCATCTTCGCGATCAGCGGTTGAATCGAGAAGAGCAGGGCGGAACTGACAAAGATAGTGATGCCGAAGAGCAGCGTGTTTCGAGAAGTTTTCATAGGGAATTTCGTGAGGCGGGACCGCAATTCACAATAGCTAACGGGGCGCGCGGGTGTCAATTAGTTTTTGGATCGAGCCATCCGCAGATTACGCAGATTATCGCTTGACTTGAAGAGTGATACCTGGTTCACCCGGATCGTAAGGCAATAGTTTGTCGAACCTGACTTGATAAGACACTGATTACCATCCGGCGGACAAGACTTCAGTTTCGGAACTTACCCGTATAAGGAAAGGCTGCCTGACACCTCGCTCTTTAGCCTGGTCGTGGGCCTCGCGAATTGTGCGGCCATGGCCAACCAGGACATCGCCATCCAAAGCCACGTACTGGCCGGCGTATTCTTCGCGGTGAGACTTCAGCCATTGAAGACCCCGTTGGCGCATTTCTTTGTCGGTAAACCGTCCCGCATTGATGTTTTGTTCGAGCTTTGCCATCAGTTCACCAGATCCGTCCAACTTCTGACAGTCAATCTTAACTGAGAAACCGCTCAAGAGTCCTTAGATATTTCTCAAAAAGTTCTTAGCAATTATCAATTTTACTCCGGCTGGCATCAGCGGCACTTTCCATCCCAAGCGGGTAAAATACCCATGCTAACTAGCGGGTGTAAGCGGCAATGAAACAAGGTCTAATCATAGTACTCGCACTCTTAATCAGTGCTGTTACGGTGTGTGCGCAAACGGTCGATCAGGAGGATGTGGTTCGGGTTGAGTCGGATATTACGAACCTTCCGGTTACGGTAACTGACAAACAACATCACTTCATTACCACCTTGCGCGCGGAGGACGTGCGCGTGCTGGAGGATGGAGTGCCGCAGACGCTCTTCACGTTCCAACGTGAGACTGATCGACCGCTCGCGATTGCGTTCTTGATCGACGTGAGCATCTCGCAGGCGGCGACGTTGCCGGATGAGAAAGCGGCGGCGCGATCGTTTATCGAGAACGTGATCAAGTCAGACCGCGATCAGGCTGCGATCTTGCCATTCACCGGATCCGCGTATCTCGAGCAGTCGCTGACGCGCGATGTGTTGAGTGTCTACAAGACGTTGGAGCGAGTGGAAGTCGCCGACCCGTCGTATCTCGGCACGGGCAAGCCGCTGACGGGCATCCCGACTGGCCCACGTTTGCCGGCGACGCCGCCGGAAGGCACGACCGCGATTTGGGACGCAGTCGCATTGACGTCGAGCAACGTTTTGGAAAACGCGCCGGGTTTGCGCCGCCGTGCGATCATCCTGTTGACTGACGGCATCGACACGACGAGCCGTTTGTCGTTGAAGGAAGCGGTCAATCGCGCGCTTGCGGCCGAGACCGTCGTTTACGTGATCGGCATCGGCGACAACAAAATGGAAGGCGTCTTTCGCGATCCATTGCGCGACATCGCCGAACGCACCGGCGGCCGCGCGTTCTTTCCCGACAAGAAGTTTGACTTGAACTCCGCGTTTGCCGAGATCGAGCAGGAGTTGCGCACGCAATATCTCATCGCTTACTCATCAACCAACAAGAAGCACGACGGCGCTTATCGCAAGATCACGATCGAGGTCACGAACCCCGAACTCCGCAAACAGAACCTCAAACTCCGCCACCGCCCCGGCTACTTCGCGAAACCCAGCGCGCCGGGCAAAGGCTGAAGACGAATCTTGACGAATCTTCCGAAGCTGCGGTATGGTGTTGGCCCACTTCATAGAAGTAGGTCCACAGCTATGCTGCGCACGAGTCACATCTTCTCGTAATTCTTTGGCGACCAACTGGTCGTCACCTCCAAGTGTATCTAACTGAGTTTAGGAACTACGCAGGATAACTGTGTGTTTTTGTTTGTCATGGGCATAGAAAATTTCATCCGTGATGCTTTGCACCAACCGTTCGACTACGTCGCTTATCACGTGGCGCGGGAGCTGGCGGAGCTGCATCCGGAAAAAACGATTTTAGAAGGT